>JBCCAW010000724.1:0-2557 GCA_039814655.1 Myxococcota bacterium
ATCGACCCCGAGGACACGGTGGAGCGCGCGGCCGCCAAGCGGCGCGAGATGCTCGCTGCCTACGGACGCGACGAGGCCGAGGAGGGCTGGCACTTCCTCGTGGGCGATCGGGACGCGATCACCGACGCCACCGAGGCGGCGGGCTACCGCTACTTCTACAATCAGAACCAGCAGCAATACATGCACCCGGCGGCGATCATGTTCATGACGCCGGAGGGGCGCTTCGCGCGGTACCTCTACGGGATCTACTTCGAGCCCGAGGACGCGCGCTTCGCGTTGCTCGAGGCCAGCGAAGGCCGCTCCATCACGACCACGGAGCGCTTCCTCCTCTATTGCTACGCCTACGATCCGGACGCGAACGCCTACACGCTCGTGGCCATGCGGGTCATGAAAGCGGGCGGGGCGCTGACCATCCTCGTCCTCGGAGGGTTTTTGACCCTACTGTGGCGCCGAGACCGGCGCCGAACGCGCGCTCAAGAGATGGCCCTCGACGGCCGATCCTCCAGTGAGGGGTCGGCGGCGAGCGACCTCCCCCACGACCGATTCCGCTCGGCGACCGCCGAGCCAGCCAAGGCCGAAGCATGACCGAACCGCAGGGCACCATTCAGCTCCCGCCCCAGCTGTCGACCATCGCCCCCGAAGTCGACGCCATGTACTACGCGATCTACTGGATCAGCGTAGCGTTCGCCGTCGCGATCTTCGTCGCGATGGGCGTCTTCCTCGTCCAGTACCGCCGCCAGCCTGGCCGGAAGGCCAAGCCCACGGGGCACAACACCTTCCTCGAGGTGTTCTGGACCTTCACGCCGCTCCTGCTCTTGCTCTGGCTCTTCGTCGAGGGCTTCGAGGGCTACGTGAAGATGAGCGTGGCGCCGGAAGATTCGATCGAGATCCGCGTCCGCGGCATGCAGTGGAACTGGGAGTTCGAGCACCAGGGCGGCGTCATCGACGACCTGAACCGCATGAAGGTGCCCGTGGACACGCCGGTGAAGCTCGTCATGAGCTCCTCGGACGTGCTGCACAGCTTCTTCGTCCCGGGCTTCCGCGTGAAGCGTGACGTGGTGCCGGGCATGTACACCTCGCTCTGGTTCGAAGCGACGACGCCCACGCCCTTCACGAGCGAGACCGAGTGCGCGTCGGACAACGACTGCGGCTCCGGCTACCATTGCGGCCAGCCGCGCGAAGTGCCGAACGGCCTCGACGCCGACCAGCTGCTCATGGGCGTGGTGCCGCCGGAAGGCTCCGAGGGCACGCGCGAGGTGCGCTACTGCTCGGTGAGCGTCTTCTGCTCCGAATACTGCGGCGCCCCCGAGGGCATCACGCTCTCGGCCTTCAGCGAGGGCGGTTACAACAGCAACCACTCGACCATGATGGCGGACCTTCGCGTGCTGCCCGTCGAAGGCTACGACCGCTTCCTCGAGGTCGGCCCGCCGCCGCCTCCGCAGTGCGCCGGCGCCGAGGACGTCAACGTCTGCTGGGGCCAGAGCATCTACCAGGGCTCGGGCTGCATCGGTTGCCACGGCAACGATGGCGTCCGCCAGCAGCCGGCGCCGAACTGGGTCGGCCTCTGGGGGGCCGTGCGCCCCTTCACCGACGGCAGCGAGCGCATCGCGGACGAGAACTACATCCGCCAGTCCGTGCTCCAGCCGCAGTCGCAGATCGTGGCCGGCTACGCCGCCGTGAACATGCCCGTGTACCGCTTCAGCGACCGCCAGCTGGACGCCGTCATCGCCTACATCCGCTCGCTGACTCCCGACGAAGAGTGAGACTGGCGAGCTTTCCCGAATACCCCTGTTCTAGGCTATAAGCGAGACCATCATGGCCGTCGAAGCTGGCACCGCCGCTCCCGCTCACGTCGACAACGACGAGAGCAACTATCTCACCGCGAAGTCCGGGTTCAAGTCCTGGGCCCTGACCGTGGACCACAAACGCATCGGGGTGATGTACCTCGTGAGCGTCATCGTCGCGATGTTCCTCGGGGGCATCATGGCGCTTCTGGTGCGCGCGGAGCTGATGTTCGCGGGTGAAACGCTCATGGAGGCGGACACCTACAACCAGCTCTTCACGCTGCACGGCGCCATCATGGTGTTCCTCTTCATCATCCCGTCGATTCCGGCGGCGCTGGGGAACTTCTTTTTGCCGATCATGCTCGGCGCGAAGGACGTGGCGTTCCCGAAGCTGAACCTCGGGAGCTTCTACATCTACATGATCGGCACCGTGTTCACGCTCATCGCCATCGTGGTGGGCCGCATCGACACGGGCTGGACCTTCTACACGCCGTACTCCTCGCGGGCCGACAACGCCGTGATCTGGATGACGCTCGGCGTCTTCATTCTGGGCTTCAGCTCCATCCTCACGGGGCTCAACTTCATCGCGACGACGCACAAGATGCGCGCGCCGGGGCTGAGCTGGAAGCGCCTGCCGCTCTTCGTGTGGGGCATCTACGCCACGAGCGTCATTCAGGTGCTCGCCACGGCTCGGCCGCCTCGCGTCGGAAGTCGCCATCGTGCTCATGGGCAAGCACCGCCCCGAGTACACGCCCCATATCGATACCGGCGAC
>JBCCAW010000148.1:0-11154 GCA_039814655.1 Myxococcota bacterium
AGGACGAGGATCTGGTGGGCTGGCTCGACCGGGGACTCGCGTTCACGGAGACGCTTCCGGGGAAGTAGGCGCGACGCGCTCGTCCTTGGCGTAGACCTCGCCCAGCTCCGGTAAGACCCGCACCTCGAAGCCCCGCCGTTCGAGGATGGCGCGCAGCCGGAGGTTCGGGTTCGCGCAGTGGACGGCATGCACGCGCCACGCGATGCGCTCGACGCCGCTACGCACGGCATAGCGCCGGATGAGCAGGGTCAGCGTCGGCAAGACGCCTTCGCCACCGCCGTCGATGTGAGCGAGCTCGACCGTGAGCCCCGTCCCTTCGCGCGCGAAGCGCCCAAGCACCTCCCCGCTCCCCATCCGAAAGCTGAGCGCTTCACCCGTCAGGACGAGGGCCCGGAGCTCCTCATCGGGCAGCGCGAGGAGCTCCTCGGGAGCCAGGCCTTCGATGTCGACGACGCGCCGGGGCATGGCGAAGCCGTAGCAGGTCCGCCGCGCGTGGGATACGAAACGGCTGCCCGCGCCCGCGGGCTCAAGATGACTCGCTTCCTTCACCTCGCGCCCGAGCGTCTTCGCGGCCGCATCGCGCGTTCCGGCCTGCGTGGACGCGCGCGGCGAGTCGAGCTCGGGGAGGGCGGCACGGCCGACGTGACGGCGCTCTTCGCGATGCCCCTGCTCGCCGACCACCAGGTGACCTACCAGTGGCTCCGCGAGCTGCGACGCTGGGGACGCAGCCGCCGGATTGCGGTGAGCTTCGAGCTGCCCGATGACGAAGAGGTGCTCGTCGGGCGGTATGCGGAGCCGAAGCACTCGGTGCGCGCCGCGGAGGCGGCAGCCTGGGTAGAGGAGCATCCCTGGGGGGCCGAGGTCGTCGTGCTGAGCCCCGTCGCGCCTCGCGCCGTGCGGTGGATGAGGGACGTTCGACAGGACGTCGGCTGGCTTCGCGTTCCGCCGGGACAGCACGACTTCGAGTGCGTGTGCCCGTCCTGCGTGCCGCGCGGCGCCGCCGATCTCTTCCGCCGATGCCGCGCGCAGTACAACACCGCGCTCGAACAACTCCACGCGCACGGCATACGCCTCGAGGTAGACGAATCCCTGCGGCTGATGCACCGAGCGGAGATGGCCGCGGAGCGAGTGGCGCATCGGCTCGACCCGCGGAAGCTCCATTCGCTCGCCGAGCACCCGGTCCCCGCCGTACGCCGAGCGGTCGTGCGTACGTTGGGGTACTTCCCGCTCCACCGGGTCGCGGCGCCGCTTCGGCGACGGCTCGAGGACGCCTTCGACAGCGTGGCCCTCGACGCCGCGCGAGAGCTCTTCCGCCGGGACGCGCTCGCCGAGGCGCCGACCGCGCTGGCCACGCGGCCTGGGGTTCTGCTCTGCTTGCTCGACGAACGCAGCTACGACGAGGCGCCGGCTGGCCTCGCGCGACAGCTGCTCGCGGAGCTGGCCATCAGTGCGCGCGACGAGGCGACACGTCAGCGGGCGACGGAGCTCCGCGAAGCGCTCGATCGTGAGCATGCATCGGGCGCAGACGAGGAGGTAGCGACGTGACCGTGGGCATCTTCGTCGGCAGCGTCGTGGCCCCGGAGCTCGGCTGCGACGCCATCGTGAACGCGTCCAACCCGCACGTCGCGCTCGGCAGCGGGGTGAGCGGCGCCATCGCCGACGCCTGCGGGCCCGCCGTTCAACGCGTGGTGCGCGCGGCGTGGGAGGACGAGTTCGACGAGCCGCTGACTCGAGCGCAGCGTTCGGCTAGGCACCGCGGGCAGCCTGTATCGGGCGCAGCAGGAGCACCGAGACGTCGTCGATAAGCGGCGGGTGAGAGCTCGGCAACGCCTCCATCACGCGGTCGACCGCCGTATCGTCGGCCTCTGCCGCGGCGAGGACCCGAGGCCACACGGCGTGCGTTCGGAGGCCGTCAGAGACCACGAGGAGCCGCTCCTGTCCGCGCCCCGGAAGGGCCTCGGCGACCAGCCAGTCGAGCCGCCAGGGACGACCCGCGATGAGTACGCTCTCGCGTCCGTGACGCACGGTGATTCAATCGCGCCGACGCGTGCTCCGCTTCCCGTGGACGCCGGAGCAGGCCACGTGGCCTACGGCTTCCAGCTGGCTCAGGCCCCGTGGTGGATCGCGGGTTGCTGTGCCGGAGGTGGGCTGGCCAACGCCGGTGCGACCTCAGAATTCGCCCCAACGCCTTCGACTCGGGCTCGGGCGCGGCTTGCGGCGAACAATCGCGTGGTCGGGGGGTGGGCGACGCGACGGGGAAGCGCGAGGCCGGCCACCGACCCCTGGGTATCGCGAGAAGTCCGCTCGAATCGCGTTCGAGTCGAAAAAGAAGACGATGAGCCCGATCCCGGGGCGCCTTCCCAGGGGTGGGGAAGGCGCCCGGGGATTTTTCATCGCGTCCAAGTCCGACTCGAAAGGCTCAAGCCAGTACGGGGAGCGTCGTCGACCCCTCGGGGGCGGCTTCGGGGAGCGGCGTGTCGGTGGAACCGTCCACTCGACCCGGGCGCCGACGGGAGGGGCGGACCCGGCGCGCCAGCTCGGACTCGCCGGCCAGCTGAAAGAGGGCGGCGAGGGTGCTGGCGGTCGCGGTGAACACGGCGTCGTAGCGGGCGAGGGCCTCGTCCTTGGCCGTGAGCGTGACCTGCGCTTCCCGCGCTTCCTCGGCCACGCGCGTGAGCGCGTCGTCGAGGCGCGTGGCGGCGGCACCGAGGGCCTGGGCGGCGGGTTCCGGCTCGAGCGAGCTGCCGGCGAGCCGGCCTGGGACCCCGGCCAGGGCGCCGAGGCGACCCGCCACCTCGCGGGCGTAGCGGGCGAGCACGACGGGGTCGAAGGGGGTCGGCTGCCGGAAGATGTCGCGCTCGCGCTCCGTGCCGTAGAGGCCGCGGACGTTGTCGCGGAGCCCGACGAGGAGGTCCCGCAGCGCGTCGGTGCTTTTGTCCCGCGCCTGCCGCGCCGCCGGGTCGTCTCCGAGCTCGGCCTCGTGGGCGGCGTCCGCGCGAACCATGCCGTCGCGGGCGTCGGCCAAGAGGCCGGTCAGGGTCGTCATGAAGCGGAGCGCCTGCGCGGCCGGTTCCGCGTCGAGGGTGGCCCCGAGGCCTTCGCCGAGGCGAGCGCCCTGGGCACCTTGGATGGCGAGCACGAGCTCCGCCGACTTCTGGCGGTCCGTGACGAGTTTGGAAGGCATGTTTCTCTCTCCTGAAAGGGGTGACTGGTCCGTTCGGAGGGCGATTCCTCGCGAACGGCCGCCCTCTTCGCAGGGAGCGCGGGCGAGTTGCGCGGGCGGCGCCTAAGGCTCGTCCCGCGGCGCGACTCTCGCGAACAAGCCACCTGGCCTCCTCGGCGCCCGGACCGCGAGGGCGCCCTCAAATAGCTGAAATAACTTCACAAAGGACGGGCGCCAGCGCCGGACTGTGCTAGTGTTCAGTATGGTTGAGGTTGCGGATTGGACGGGGTCGCAGCGGGCGCTTTTGGCGCGCTTCGCGACTTTGGTGAAGGACGCGCGGGTGGCCGAGGCGGAGCTGCTGGTGGCGCTTCGGGAGGTCGACGACGAGAAGCTCTATGCGGTCGCGGGCTTCGGGTCGCTCTTTGCCTTTTGCGTCGAAGCGCACGGCATGAGTGAGGCGCGGGCGGCGAAGCGCATCCGGGCGGCGCGGCTGGCCGGGCGGCATCCGCGGCTGCTGGGCATGCTGCGGCGCGGCGAGCTGCGGCTCGGGGGGATTCACGTGCTCGGCAGGCTGCTCGACGGGTCCGAGGACCCAGGCCGCGTGCTCGACCGGGCGCGGGGCAAAACCGTGCGGCAGCTCGAGGCGCTGACGGCAGAGCTCCGGCCACGGCCGGACGTGCCATCGTCGGTGCGGCGGCTGCCGGCGCCGCGCACGGCGTCGAACACGGCCTCGAAGACGGCGCCGCGCACGGCGTCGAACCGCGACGCCTTCCCGTCCGGGGGCGCCGGAGCCTGCGGCGACGGGTCGGCACCTGAGCGGGCCGTGGAGCCCGGTGCGACCCCCAGCGACTCGCCTTCGCCTTTGGATGCGGGCGCAACGCGTGTGGCGCCGGTGTCAGTCCGTGAGAAGCGCGCTCCCGACCCCCAGCCGCTTCGCCCCGGGCGCTTTCGGGTCACGGTGACCCTCGACGAAGAGACCGTCGTGGCGCTCCGGGAGCTACAGGACCTCTCGGCGCACGAGCAGCCGAACCGCGACCCGGCGCCGCTCATCGCCAAAGCGATTCGCCTGGCGCTCGCGGAGAAGCGGCGCGCCGTGCGGAAGGAGCGGAAGACGAACACGAAGGCGTCGGAACGCAAGACCGGCGCGACCGAGCACGCGGCGTCGCGGCGCGCTTCCGCCGCCGTCGTACGAGAGGTGTGGGAACTGGACGGCGCGACCGAGCGGGCGGCGTCGCGGCGCGCTTCCGCCGCCGTCGTACGAGAGGTGTGGGCTCGTGATGGCGGCCGCTGCACCTACGTCGCGCCGGGCGGCCGGCGCTGCGCGGAGACCGCGTGCCTCGAGCTCGACCACGCCGTGCCCTGGGCGAGAGGGGGACCGTCCACCGCGGCCAACCTCCGGCTTCGCTGCCGCACGCACAACCAGCTCGCTGCCGATCGATCGTTTGGCCGGGGGTTCATGGACGGGAAGCGCGGGGGCCGCTGCCGTGAGTCCGTCGCGGCGTATGGCGCGTCAGCAGAAGGTGACCGGCCACGTGGCCCGCAGCTGCCCGGCGGCGGCCGAGCCTCTCAGCCACTGAGGGTCTCCAGCACCTGGTCTGCGTCGAGCTCTAGCGACCACGGCCCGAGGCGCGTTTCCGTGGCGAGGGCGGTGCCCAGGGCGCGGAGAAAATCCTCGCGCGGGATGTCCCGGGCGCCGAAGCGCTGGATGTGGGGGGTATGCACCTGCGCGTCGACGAAGTGGAAGCCCCACTGGCGTAGCTGGGCGCCGAGGGTGGCGAAGGCGATCTTCGAGGCGTCGGGGCGGAGGGCGAACATGCTTTCGCCGAAGAAGGCGAGGCCGAGGCTCACGCCGTACAACCCTCCGACGAGCGTGTCGCCTTCCCAGGCCTCCACCGAGTGCGCGATGCCCTCCGCGTGAAGCGCCGCGAAGCCCGCCTCGAGCTCCGGGGTGATCCAGGTGCCGCTCTGGCCCGGGCGAGGGACCTCCGCGCAGGCCGCCATCACCTCCGAGAAGGCCGTGTCGAAGCGAATGGCATAGGGCGCCCGGCGAATCGCCTTCCGGAGCGAGCGACCCACGTGCAGCTCGCCCAGGCGCAGCACGAAGCGCGGGTCCGGGCAGAACCAGAGCAGCGGGTAGCCCTCCACGGGCCAGGGAAAGATGCCCTGGCCGTAGGCCAGCCGGAGCCGCTCCGGCGACGTGTCCCCACCCACGGCCACGATGCCCTCCGGCGAGGCGCCCTCGGGCGGAGGAAAGAGGAGCGCGTCGCTGAGCAGGTGGACGGGCATCTCACCGCTACGCGGTGACGCTCGCCTCGAAACGGAGGGAGAGCGTGGCGTCGTCGCCTTCGCCGCTCACGTCCACGTGCACCTGACCGCCCTCGTCGAGCTCGCCATTCACGATGGCCTTGGCAATGGGCTTTTTGACCTCTTGCTCGACGAGCCGGGCCATGGGCCGAGCGCCCATCTTCCCGTCGTAGCCATGCTCCGCGAGCCAGTCCCTCGCCGCGTCGCTGAGCGTCACGGTGATGGCCTTGTCCTCGAGGAGCTCGCCGAGGAGGCCGACCTCCTTGTCGACGACCTTGCGGATGACCTCCTTCGAGAGGCCGTGGAACTGCACCACGGCGTCGAGGCGGTTGCGGAACTCCGGCGTGAACATGCGCTCGATGGCGGCCTTCTGCTTCTTCTCCGCCGTGTCCTTCGCCCGCGCGTCGTCGTCGGCGCCGAAGCCCACGACCTTCTCCGTCGCCTCGAAGGCGCCGGCGTTGGTCGTCAGCACGAGCACCACGTTCCGGAAGTCCGCCTCCCGGCCGTTGTTGTCCGTGAGCTTCGCGTGGTCCATCACCTGGAGCAGGATATTGAAGAGTTCCGGGTGGGCCTTCTCGATCTCGTCCAGGATGACCACCGAGTGCGGGTGCTTGCGCACCGCGTCCGTCAGCAGCCCGCCCTGGTCGAAGCCCACGTAGCCCGGCGGAGCGCCGATGAGCCGGGACACGCTGTGCCGCTCGCCGTACTCGCTCATGTCGAAGCGGTTCAGTTCCACGCCCATGGCCTTTGCGAGCTGCCGCGCGAGCTCGGTCTTGCCGACGCCGGTGGGACCGGCGAAGAGGAAGCTGCCAATGGGCTTGTGGTCCGCGCGCAGCCCCGCGCGGCTGAGCGTGATGGCGCTCGCGATCGTCTCGATGGCTTCGTCCTGGCCGAAGATCACCTTCTGGAGCCGCGGCTCGAGGTCCTTGAGCTGGTCCCGCTCCTTGGCCGTGACGGCCTCCACGGGCACGCGGGCCATCTTCGAGACGACCTTCTCGATGTCCGGCACGCCGATCTCATGCGTCCGGTCCGCCTCGTTCTTCATGCGGTCGTAGGAGCCGGCCTCGTCGATGACGTCGATGGCCTTGTCCGGGAGGAAGCGCTCCACGATGTGCTTCGACGCGAGCTTCGCGGCCGCCTCGAGGCTGCCCTCGAGGTAGCTCACGCCGTGGTGCTCCTCGTAGCGGCTCTTGAGCCCCTCGAGAATCTCCACGGTCTCGGCGATGGACGGCTCGAGCACCTCGACCTTCTGAAAGCGCCGGGCGAGGGCCCGGTCGCGCTCGATGTGCTTGAACTCCTGGAAGGTCGTCGAGCCGATGCACCGGAGCTTTCCGTTCGCGAGCGCCGGCTTGAGAATGTTCGAGGCGTCCATGCTCGAGCCCGTGGTGGACCCGGCACCGACGATGGTGTGCAGCTCGTCGATGAAGAGGATGCCCTCTTCGATCTCCCCGAGGCGCGCCAGCACGCCCTTGAGCCGCTCCTCGAACTGGCCCCGGAACTTCGTCCCGGCCAGCAGCGCGCCCATGTCGAGGGCAAAGATGCGCGCGCCCTCGAGCACGTCCGGCACGCTGCCCTCGACGATGCGCTTCGCGAGGCCCTCGGCGATGGCCGTCTTTCCGACGCCCGGCTCGCCCACGTAGACGGGGTTGTTCTTCCGGCGCCGGCAGAGAATCTGAATCGTGCGCTCCACCTCGAGGGCGCGGCCGATGAGCGGGTCGATGCGCCCCTCCTCGGCCTCGGCGTTCAGGTCCGTGCAGAAGGCCTCGAGCGGGTCCTTCTGCGAGCCGCCACCTTCGTCGCCCTCGCCCTCGTCGCCGCGCCCCTCGGGCATGGCCAGGCTGTCGCTCATGCCGTCCGGCGAGACGCCGTGGGACACGTACTGCTTGAGGTCGAACTGCTCCACGCCTTCCTCGGCGAGGAGCCACACGGCATGCGAATCCTGCTCCTTGAAGAGCTGCACCAGCACGTTGCCGCCGTCGATGGTCTTCATCTCCGACGAGATGGCGTGAATGGCGGCCCGCTGGAGCACGCGCTCCACGGCCACGGTCTGCTGCGGCTCGAAAGGGACGCCGTCCGGCACGCGCTCGGCGGTCTCTTCGATGTACTCGAGCAGGCGCCCGCGAAGGCGCCCGAGGTTCACGCCGAGGGCCTCGAGGGCGCTCTTGGCCTTCTCGTCGTCGAGCAAGGCGAGGAGCAGGTGCTCGAGCGTGACGTACTCGTAGCGGGAGGCGCCGGCGTCCTCGAAGGCCTTCCGGAGCGTGCTCTGAAGTTCTTTCGTGATGATGGGTCCGGCCATGGTGCTCGGGTTTCAGGGTAGCGGGGCCTGGGAAAGCGCGCCCGGAGGTAGGAGACGCGCGACAGGTCCGGAGCGTTAGCTCTCGTCGTCGGGCCCGTCTTCCGGTTCGATGGTGAGCCGGAGCGGGTATTCGTTTTCGCGGGCCAGGCGCTCGGTCTTCTGCACCTTGGTCTCCGCGACCTCGCGGGAATAGAGGCCCGCGACGCCGATGCCCGTCTGATGCACGTGCAGCATGATACGCAGCGCATCGCCTTCGCTCTTGTGAAACACCGACCGGAGCACCCACACGACGAATTCTCGCGTCGTGTAGTCGTCGTTGTGCATCAGCACTTTGAAGAGGCGCGGCCGCTTGACCTTCCGCTCCGTGCGGGTCTCGACGATGGTGTTCGCGTCGTCTTCGAAATCGGGCATCGAACGAGCGGAACCTAGGGCCGGAACGGTGCCGGCGCACCCGCCTGGTTTACCGTGCGGCCGAGGCGCTGGCGCGGGAGGCCGCCGGACCGGGGCTCACGCTCCGCGCGCGGCCTGCCAGCGCGCCTCCATGCGGGCGTGAAAGTCCTCCAGCGAGAGGCCGCCGCCGGGGCTGGCGAGGGTCAGGTCCCGCTGCCCCGGGCGCTTGATGCGCACCATCAAGCGCTCGTCATCGAGCTCCACGGCGTCCATGCGGCGCCAGGGGATGTCCTCGGGCGGGCCGCCGAGCTCGAGGCGGAGCGCATGCGCGCCGAGCACGAGCGCCCGCTCGGGCCCCGCCGCGCGCCGGCGCGCCGCTCGAAAGGCGAAGAGCCAGCCAACCCCGATGAGCAGGCCCGCGAAGGCCAGGAGCGCGAGGGGCAGCGGCGGGTCCGTGGCGAGCACGAGCGCCGCCGCCGGAACCGACGCCAGGGCCGCCAGAAGGCGGAAGCGCCCCACCGCGCGCTCCTGCCCCGCGTCCACCACCAGCCGCTCCTCCGGCGCCGCGCTCAAAAGACCACGACCTTCAAGAAGAAGTCCTCGTTCGTGCCGTTTTGCACGGTCACGCTCCGCTCGTCGACGGCCACGATGCGAACGCTGTCCCCGGCCGCCGGCGCGCTGCTGCTGCCGTCCTCGAAGAAGCTGAGCGCGAGGCTCACGTCCCGGGGCGTGCGCCCGAGCCCGTGGGCGACCTCCAGGGTGACCCGCGCCGGGTAGTCGAGCCACGTGCAGTCCCCGGTGGTCGCCGGGGGCCAGGGTGCGCTCTCCCAGGGCTCGCCTCCGCCGCCGGCCGCGCAAGGCAGCGCGTCCAGGGCGACGCTTCGGCTCACGGCGCCCGGGTCCGTTCCGCACCCGAGGCAGGCGAGGGCCGCCCACAAGACGGCGCCCCGACGGCGCCCGCTGCGTTTCGCGGAGTGAATCACGGTTGTGCGTTCTGGCCGAAGCGGGCCGCCAGCGCCACGACGAGCGCCTCCACGGAGGGGCTCGTGGGCACCACCACGTCGGAGAGGCCCCCGTCGCGTACCGCCGCTTCGGTCACGCGGCCGATGGCGGCGAGCGGGAGCCGCGCGAGCGCCGCGTGACCCACGGCTTTCAGCGTGTGCCGGAAGGTCGAAGGGGAGGTGAAGGTCACCGCGTCCGCGTCACGCACGGCTTCGCGGAGCGCCTCGGCACCGCCGACGTTCGGGCCCAGCGTGCGGTAGGCGGGCACCACGTCCACCTCGTGGCCGCGCGCGCGAAGCCCCTCGGGCAGGACCTCCCGGGCCCGCTCGGCCCGGGGCAGAAGCAGCCGCGCCGGCCGGCCGGGAGGCGTCGCCACGGCGTCGTCCAAGGCCGCGAGCAGTCCTTCGCCCCGCGCGTCGTCGGGCACCAGATCCGCGCGCAGGCCACGCTCCCGAAGCGCCGCCTGCGTCGCCGTGCCGATGGCCGCGACCCGCGCGGTCCCGAAGGCCCGGGCGTCACGGCCGCTGCGTTCCAGCTCCGCGAAGACCGCGCGCACGGCGTTGGCGCTCGTCAGGAGCACCCAGTCGTAGCGTCCGAGCGTGGCGACGGCGGCGGCAAAGGCCTCCACGTCGCGCGGCGCCGCAAGGCGGATGGCCGGAGCGACGCGGGCCTCGGCGCCGGCCTCCCGGAGCGCCGCGACGAGCGCCGGCGCCTGCCTCTCCGCTCGCGTCACCACCACGCGCCGCCCAAAGAGCGGCCGATCGTCGAACCAGCGGAGCGTCTTCCGGAGCTGCACCACCTCACCCACGATGATGAGGCTCGGCAGCCCGAGGCCGGCGTGCTCGGCCCGGGCGGCGATGTCCCCCACCGTGCCCACGAGCGTGCGCTGCTTCGGGAGCGAGGCCCAATGCACGATCGCCACCGGCGTATGCGCGGGCCGGCCATGGTGCACGAGCGTCTCCATGAGCAGCCCGAGCCGGCGCATGCCCATGAACACCACCAGCGTCTGCGTGGCCGTGGCGAGCTTGCTCCAGTCGTGGCTCGAGCTCTCCTTGAGCGTGTGCTCCGTCGCCGTCAGGTAGGCCACGCTCGAGCTCAGCTCGCGGTGCGTGAGCGAGATGCCCGCGTAGGCCGTGGCGGCGAGGGGCGAGGGCACGCCGGGGACCACTTCGTAGCGCACGCCGGCCTCGGCGAGCACTTCGGCTTCTTCGCTGCCGCGCCCGAAGAGAAAGGGGTCGCCCCCCTTCAGCCGGGCCACCTCGTGGCCGGCCTGCGCGGCCTCGATGAGCTCGGCGTTGATGCGCGCCTGGCGAACGCTCGGCTGCCCGGCGCGTTTGCCGACGAAGCGCAGCTCGGCGTCCGGGCGGCAATGGGCGAGCACGTCCGGATGCACCAGCGCGTCGTAGAGCACCACATCGGCGCGGCGCAGCCGGTCCCGGGCCTTCAGCGTGAGGAGCTCGGGGTCGCCGGGGCCGGCGCCGAGCAAGGTCACGCGTCCTCCCCGCGCTGGGCTCTCGCCATCCATGCGCCGGGCACCATAGCGCGTTGACGGGGCCTCATCGCGTGGTAGCCGATCACGTTCGGTGGAATACGTGGGCGCGCCCGGGGTTCGGGCCCGCTGGAGAGACCATGCCGCAACACGCCTCCTGCCCCCTATCCCTACGCCGCCCAAACGCTTACGGGCCTAGCCCTCGCCGGCGGCTCCACGCCTGGCTCGCCCTGGGCCTCGGCTTCAGCGTGGGCTGCGGGGGCTGCGAAGACGATGGCGCCGGGGACACGGCGCTGGCTCGGGCCCCGGGAGGCTCCGTGGCCAACGCGGAGAACCTCGACGAGCCGCCGGTCACCGACGACGGCTACCAGGTCATCGGCGCGAGCCGCCAGATGAAGGCGCGGGCCGAGGCGCGGGAGCAGGCCCGGCGTCGCGGTCGCGAGGACCTGGTGCTCGAGCCCACGTCCCCGGACCCGGAGGCGGGCGACTTCACGCTCGAGGAGGCCATCG
>JBCCAW010000065.1:0-16073 GCA_039814655.1 Myxococcota bacterium
GCGCTCCTCGCCGCCGCGCACCTGGACAAGTACTTCCCGCTGCTCATGACCGCCGCCGGCACGATCCAGCCCGCGCGCGCCGTGATCATGGGCGCCGGTGTGGCGGGCCTGCAGGCCATCGCTACCTGCCGACGCCTGGGCGCGACCGTCGAGGTGAGCGACATCCGCGAGGCCGTGCGCGAAGAGGTCGAGTCCCTCGGCGGACGCTTCATCGACCTCCCCATGGAGGAGAAGGGCGAGGCCGAGGGCGGCTACGCCAAACAGATGAGCGAGGACTTTCTTCGCCAGCAGCGAGAGATCGTCGCCGAGCGGCTCACACATGCGGACGTCGCGATCACGACCGCGCTGATCCCCGGGCGACCGGCGCCCAAGCTCATCAGCGAAGACATGGTGAAGGGCATGCGCCCGGGCGCGGTCATCGTGGACATGGCCATCGCCCGCGGCGGCAACTGCGCCCTCGCCAAGCCCGACGAGGTCGTCGAGGCCCACGGCGTCACGATTCTCGCACCCTCGAACGTGCCGGCGACGGTGCCCGCCGACGCGAGCCGCCTCTACGCGCGGAACGTCGAGACGCTGCTCCGGCACCTGACCGACGAAGGCAAGCTCAAGCTCGCGGCGCTCCTCGACGAAGAGGACGAGATCGCCCTGGGCTCCCTCCTCACGCACGGCGGCGAGGTCCGCCACGGCCGCACCCGCGACGCCCTCGCCGAAGCCTGAGCCCGCTCGGAACGCGCCGCCCCTCACGCACCCCTGCACCGAACGCACCGCATTTCGCCATGACCGGACCGCTTCTCCTGGGCCTCTACGCCTTTCTCCTCGCCTGCTTCGTGGGCTTCGAGCTCATCTCGAAGGTGCCGCCGACGCTGCACACGCCGCTCATGAGCGGCGCCAACGCCATCAGCGGCATCACCATCGTGGGCGCGCTCTTCGCCGCGAAGACGACGGAACCCACGGTGAGCGCCATTCTCGCCGTGGCCGCCATCGCCCTCGCCACCATCAACGTCATCGGAGGCTTCCTCGTGACCGACCGCATGCTCCGCATGTTCGGGGGGAAGAAGAAGTGACCGCGACCACGCTGGCGAACGTCGCCTACCTGCTCTCGAGCGCCCTCTTCATTCTGGGCCTCAAGCGCCTCTCCAAGGTCAAGACGGCCCGCGCGGGCAACCAGCTCGCCGCCGGCGCCATGGCCCTCGCGGTTCTCGGCACCCTCGTCGAGATGGAGACCATCCCCTGGCAGTGGGTGGTCGCGGGCGTCGCCATCGGCGGCCTCATTGGTGGCGTCGCGGCCGTGAAGGTCGAGATGACCTCGATGCCCGAGATGGTCGCACTCTTCAACGGCTTCGGCGGCGCGGCGAGCGCCGTGGTCGCCCTGAGCATCTTCTGGGGCACGGGCCTCGAGGGCCTCGACGGCGCCGCGCATCGGATCATCGAGGGCCGGACGGCCGCGGCGGCGCTCGGCGGCGCCGAGGCCTTCACCTCGGCGCTCTCCATCGTCATCGGCGCGCTGACCTTCACGGGCAGCATCGTCGCCTTCATGAAGCTCAACGGGAGCCTCCGGAAGGGCAAGCCGATCATGCTCCCGGCGCGGCACCTCATCAACGGCGCCCTCGTGCTCGCGGGGCTCGGCTGCATCGCCTGGTTCACGGGCATCGCCACGGGCCCGGACGAGCTCCTGATGGCCGTCGGAGTGCTCACGGGCCTCTCGCTGCTTCTCGGTATTCTGCTGGTCATCCCCATCGGCGGCGCCGACATGCCCGTCGTGGTGAGCCTCCTGAACTCCTACTCCGGCGTCGCCGCCTCGGCCGCAGGCTTCGTGGTCGGCAACCCGGCGCTCATCATCGCCGGCGCCATGGTCGGCGCCGCGGGCCTCATCCTCACGCAGATCATGTGCGTGGCCATGAACCGTTCGCTGGTGAACGTGCTCGTCGGGGGCTTCGGCGAAGCGGCCACGGCCGAGGACGCCCGGGACTACCAGAACGTCACGAGCACCGGCGCCGAAGAGACGGCCATGCTCCTCGAATCCGCGAGCAGCGTGATCATCGTGCCCGGCTATGGCCTCGCCGTGGCCCAGGCGCAGCACGCGATCCATGAGCTCGACCAGGAGCTCGAGAAGATGGGCGCCACCGTGCGCTACGCCATTCACCCCGTCGCCGGCCGCATGCCGGGGCACATGAACGTGCTCCTCGCCGAAGCGAACGTGCCCTACGAGAAGCTCGTCGAGATGGAGGCCATCAACGGCGAGTTCGCGACGACGGACGCCGTGATCGTGCTCGGGGCCAACGACGTCGTGAACCCCTCGGCCATCGACGACCCGCAGAGCCCCATCGCAGGCATGCCCATCCTCAACGTGCACGAGGCGCGCACGGTCTTCGTCATCAAGCGCTCGCTCAGCCCGGGCTACGCCGGCATCAAAAACCCACTCTTCGAGCGCGACAACGCCATGATGCTCTTCGGCGACGCCAAGAAGATGGTGCAGGAGACGCTGAAGGAGCTCCGCGAGCTCTGAGGCGTCGCCTCAGGGCTCCTCGAGCACCAGATCCGAGATGCCGAGGCGGAGCTGCTGCGTCTGCGGGCGTCGCTCGATGACCCGGGCCGCTCCGCGCACGCCGAGGTCCGCCACCTGTTTCCGCGCGCGGAAGATGTCCACGTTGAGCTTGGCCCGGCTGATGGCGAGCTCCTCCGCCACCTGGTCCGCATAGAGCCAGCCTTGCTCCTGGGCCGAGAGACCGGCCGCCGCGTCCTGACCACGCGCCTGGGCCAGGCGAAGCAAGAGCCGGTGATAGGCCCGGGGCGGCAGCCGCGAGCGCTCGGTGGCGATCTCCGCGACCACGTCGACGTGCTGGCTGCCTGCGACGTCGCGAAAGCGAAGCCGGAGCGCTTCGATGCTCCGGAGCTCGGAGTCGCGCTCGATGGTCTGCGCGGTGGTGACCACCTCCGCCGGCGGCGGGAGCTCGAGACGCCAGCTTCCGCTGGGAAGCTCGACCACATCGTGGTCGGCGACGGCGAGCGCGGACCCGTCTTCACCGCGCTCACCGACCCAGCGCCCGTCACGAGGGGAGATGAGGAGCTCGGGCGCCTCCTCGTCTGGAAGGGCCAGCATCTCAGAGGACCCCACGCAGTCGTGGGCCCCCTCGAGGGACACGGCGCGGGGCTGAGGCGGGCCGTCGTGGAGCAGGCTCCACCGCGGAGCGCGCTGTGAACCGCCGAAGGCGAGCACTTGGCCCACGCGAAGGGTGACCGTCTCCCCGACGGAGAGCGCCTTGCCGTCGACGTAGGTCCCGTTGGTCGACGCCAGGTCCCGCAACCTCCAGTCGCCGTCCTGCCAGTAGATCGACGCGTGCTCGGCGGACACGTAGTGGTCCGTGAGACGAAGCCCACAGCTCTCCGCCCGACCGATCAGCACGCGAGCGCCGAGGGAAACACGCCGCGCGCTTCCCGCTTCACCAAGAACAGCCACGTCCGTAGTCTGGGGGGAAGAAGCCCCCTTTCCATAACGGAACGTTACACCAGGCGGGACCGGTTGTTCCAGCAGCGCCAGCGACGTGGCTAGACATGGCCTCGATCAGTGAAACAGGTGTCACTCCTGGCCCAGGCGGAAGGCGGCGCGCGACGACCAGCCGAGCGCGCTGCGCCTGCGTGGTTGCGCGCGCCGCTCAGAGCGGCGCAACCTGGAGGTTCTCCACGCCAAGCCGGAGCTGCTGCGTCTGGGGGCGGCGCTGGATGATCCGCGCCGCATCCTCCACGCCGAGCCCCTCGAGCTGACGGCGTGCGCGAAAGATGTACACGTTGAGTCGGGGCCGCGAGATACCGAGGTCCTTGGCGAGGTCCTCCGCGTGGACCCAACCGTGTTCGTCCGGAGCCAGGTCCCCGCGGCGCATGTCACCGAGGCGTGCGCGCGCGAGCACGAGCATCATGTAGTGAAAGGCGCGGCCGTCGAGCACGTGCCTTTGAACGCCGACGCGCGCCGTCATGCGCACGTACTCCTCGTCACGGCTGTGTTGAAGGCGAAGGGACACGCCGGCGACGCCGCGAAACCCAGCAGGACCGCGAGCGGTGGTGCCGGGATCGGGCTGCTGGGCCTCCAGGCTCGGGAGCTCGAGGCGCCATCGCTGCCCCGCTACCTCGACCTCCATCTGGTCGACGGCATGGAAGACGTCGTCCGCCGCGACGTGCTCTGCGACCCAATGCGCTTCATCCGCGTGCACGGTGAGGCCCGGGCCGTCGCCATCGGGAATCACCAGGAGCGAAGAGGCGCCGGCCAGCGCGAGCTGCCCGTCGGCGTCAGCGACGGCGCGGGGTCCCGGGGGATGCTCATCGGCCAGGACCCAGGAGCTCGCAGCGCGGGAACCGAAGGTGAGCCGGTCTCCCATCGAGAGTCCCTGGGCCTTTCCCGGCGGCAGAAAGCGGTCGTTGAGCAGCGTGCCGTTGCGACTGGCGAGGTCGCGCACGAACCACCGCGACGCGCGGTGGAAGATCGCGGCGTGTTCGCCGGAGACGCGGGGGTCTTCCAAGCGCAAGGCGCACGCATCCGATCGGCCTACGAGGGTGCGGCTTCCCAGCGTCCAGCGCCGGCCCGACTCCGCGCGAATCGTCCCCACGGCGGAGGACGATAACGCAATTGCTCGATGCTCTTGATGGAAAATCGCGGAGCTCACGCGGCGAGAGCGAGCCGGCGCAGGTCGAGCGGACACGCGACACTCACGTCACCTTCTCCGCCCACGAGCAGCCCGAGCGCCTCGAGGCTCTCCGCGTCGACGACGAGCGCGCCACTGTCGCCGGGCAGGCTGAAGGGCGCCCCGGCCTCGCCGGCGACGCCCACGAGCCCCTCGAAGCGCAAGGAGCCGCAGGAGAGGTCCACCAGCATAGCGCATTCCGGCGCCACGACGCGTCCCCGGCGCAAGACGCCGTGGCGGCCGACGCACAGCACGGCCTGGCCTTCCGCGGGCCGGTCGAAGTCGCCGAAACGCGGCGGGCCAAAGCCGGCGAGCGAGGGGTCCACCTGCACACCGGGCGCGACGCGAAACGCCGCAAGGTCGTAGCGATGCACGGTCAGCCCGTCGAGGATCAGCGGCGTGTGCGCGTGGAGTCGCCCGAGGGGCTGCCTCTCCGGGCCGAAGAGCTCTGCGCCGGGGGGCACGGGCTCGGGGCCCGCGAGCACATGGGCCGCGGACAGCCCAAACACGGCGTCGCCGCGCACCAGCAGGGCGCCCAGACACCCTGGGGCGCCGGAAGTTCGCGCTACGGGACTGCCCGGGCGAAGCACGGCGCGCGGCGTGGAGGCCATGGCTCCCAGGGAAGCGCGTGTGCGCGCCCTACTCAAGGCCCTCGAGGCGCGAGCATCGTCGTGGCGACGGAGCGGGCGCGAGCCGTCGCGGCCCGGAGCGGCAATGGAAGGTCTCGAAGCGCGAGAAAGGCGTCCACCTGGTCGATGGCGTGGGCGCTTCCGAGCCAGCCGTCTTGACCCCCGAGGAGAACCACGCGGCTCGCGTCGAGGTCCGCGAGGTCCGCGAGAAAGCGTGCCTGGGCGCCGAAGCTCGTGGTGTGAATGCCCTCGACGGGCGCGTGAGCGCTTTTCCAGAGGGTCTCGACCGCACCGGGGACCGGCGCATCCACGAAGCGATAGCTCCGGCCCACGAGGGGGAGCGCGCCGAAGGGATGCTGGATGCGGAGCCGGTGCAGGTCACCCCAGCGCACGCCCGGTTCACGGCCCGCGGCGGCGTCGAGGGCGGGAGCCAGCCACGCGCGGAGCCGCTCGAGGTCCGCCGCCCCGGTGGCTTCCCGGAGCCCTGCGGCGACACGCTGGCGCGTACCGAAGGCCGCGACGAGCGCGGCCGGCGGGTCGCCACCGAGCCGAGCGCGCCAGAAGGCCTCGGCGAGAGGCGCGTAGGCCAGCTCGAAGGCGGCGGCTCCTTCGCTCTCCGTGCGGTAGTGCCCGTCCCACGCCTCTAGCGGGGCGAGGAGCTCCCCCGGCACGTCCGGGAGGAGCGCGGCGGCGGCCACGAGCGCATCCCGGACCTCCAGGGAGCTCGCGCTGTAGCTATCGCCCTGGACGGCGCGCGCCGCGTCCATGTCCCAGCCTTCGCCTTGGGCCCCGAGGAGCTCCTCGAGGCGTGCGATGCGCTGGTCCGGGGCGAAGTAGAACCCCACGGTGACCGGGGCCGTGGGCGTGGGGAGGTTGTTCGCCGAGGCGAGGAACCCGGACCGAGGGTTGAGCGCGAAGGGCAGCTCCGGCGCCGTGCGCACGGGCCCCCAAGGCGCCTCGCTCACGGGCACGCGGTAGCCCCGCGCGCGCACGTCCCGGCGCTCCGGGAGGCCCACGGCCATGACCTGACCCACGTTCCCGTCGACGTCGGCATAGAGGTAGTTCTGGCCGCTGACATGCCAGCTGCGGAAGGCCTCGCGGAAGCTCGAAAAGTCGCGAGCACGGTTCATGCGATGGAGCGCCGTGAGTTCGCCGGTGGCGCCGTGGCCGACCCAGTGGAGCGCGAGGCCGACGTCGTCGCGGTCCCAGCCGAGGAGCTCCGCGTCGCTGAGTAGAGGCCCGAACGGCGTATCGCGCAGCGTCAGCTCGCGGTCCGCCCAGCCCCGGACCTCCAGTCGCTCACGGCGCTCCGCGAGAGGCAACGAGCCGTCCAGGGGCACCTCGACGAGATCGCTGCTCGCCGAGCGCATGTTGGTGCCGCCAAAGGCGAAAACCTCGTTTCGGCCGACGGCCACGGCGGGAACGCCCGGGACCATCAGTCCCGTTACCGCGAGCGTCGGCGTTCGGACTCCGGCGGCGATCCAGAAGTTCGGCCAGGCGAAGCCGAGGTGCGGGTCGTTGGCAAAGAGGGGCGCGCCGCTGGCGGTGCGCTCGCCGGAGAT
The DNA here is from genome assembly GCA_039814655.1 of Myxococcota bacterium. Taxonomy (GTDB): domain Bacteria; phylum Myxococcota_A; class Polyangia; order Polyangiales; family Houyiibacteriaceae; genus CALCTH01. Next base: position 6,865 of record JBCCAW010000065.1, read on the forward strand.
GGCGAAGGCGTTGCTCCCCGTGCGCCCGGAGGCGCCGAGGCGGCGGAGAAGGAGCGCCAGGCCTTCGCCGGCTCCGGACGCGAAGGAGGGCCGGCTGGTGACGCCGTCCTCGGCGCGGAGCGTCGCCAGGACCTCGCCGTTCGGGTCGCCTTCGAGCTGGAGCTGCGAGACCCAACCCAGCCAGTTGACGTCGATGCTCACGAGGCGCCCGACGAGGAGAACGTCCGCGGGGGTCCAGCGCTCCGGGTCGATGCCGAGGCGCCGATGCTCCCAGGGCAGCGGGTCGAGGCGTGACTGCACGTGGTTGAGCCCCTGGCAAAAGGCCCGGAGCCAAAGGCGCACGTCCGGCGGAAGCGCCGCGAGGCTCGCCGGAACGCCACGACCGAGGTCGAGAAGGCGCAGCGCGTGGTCCACGTCTGCGGCGAGAAAGCCGACGGATTCACTGAGCCGCCCCTGCGCCGCCCGGCGCACCACCTCGATCTGCCCGAGCCGGAGGTGCGCGTGCACCATGCCGAGAGCCACGGCCGCGTCGTGGTCGCTTTCGGCTTCGATGAAGGGAATGCCGTGCGCGTCCCAAGAAATGCGCACGGGCGCGCGAACGGGCGCATCTTCGGAGGGAAACGCCGCGAGGCGAAGGTCGCCTTCGGCCGCCGTCGCCGCGACGGGCGTGGGGGCCCGGCGAAGAATGCCGCAGGCGGAAAGCGACGCGAAAGGGACCGAGAGCGCGAGGAGGCGAAGAAGGAGGGGATGGAAGCGCACACCAAGTGGTCGCGCGAGGAGTCCGGGCGTAAGGGCCGGAGCTCGCGTCGCCGGGTCTTGTGGTCGCGTGGCGCGAGGCGTAGTCCACTCCGATGGCCTTTCCGCACGCGCGTCAGCTCTTCACCACGGTCACCGGGGACCACCGGCTGGTCCTTTCCATCGAGCCCCTCGAGGTTCCGGACCCGGGGCCAGGAGACGTCGTCGTGGCGATGAAGGCCGTGCCCATCAACCCGAGCGACCTCGGCCTCCTGCTGGCGCCGGCGGACATGCGCACGCTCCGGAGCGAGACCGTGGAAGGGTACCCGGCGCTCGTCGCGGACGTGCGGCCGGAGCTCCGGCGCATGGCCGCGGCACGGGCCGGCAAGAAACTGCCCGCGGGCAACGAGGGCGCCGGCGTCGTCGTGGCGGCCGGCGACGGCGCCGACGCGCTGCTCGGCAAGACGGTCACCATCGTCGGTGGGCAGATGTACCGGACCCACCGGGTGATGAAGGCCCGGGAGGCCATGCCGCTGCCCGATGGCGCCGCCCCCGCGGAGGGCGCGTCGCTCTTCGTGAACCCGATGACCGTCCAGGCCTTCCTCATGACCATGCGCGACGAGGGGCACACGGCCATCGTGCACACGGCGGCGGCCTCGAACCTCGGCCAGATGCTGGCGAAGCTCTGCGCGAAGGAGCGCGTGCCGCTCGTGGCCATCGTGCGCAAGGACGCGCAGCGCACGCTCCTCGAGGGGCTTGGCGTGCAGCACATCGTCGACTCGTCGAAGGAGAGCTTCATGGGCGACCTCATCGCCGCCTGCGCGGCGACGGGAGCGACGCTCGGCTTCGACGCCATCGGTGGCGGCGGGCTGGCCTCGTCCATGCTCATGGCGATGGAGCAGGCGCTGCTCCAGGGCGGCCACGAAGGCGGCGTCTACGGCACGTCCGTGCACAAGCAGGTGTACCTCTACGGCCGCCTCGACACTCGCCCGACGGAGCTGAGTGCGGGCTTCGGCCTCTTCTGGGGCGTGGGCGGTTGGCTCGTGACGCCGCGGCTCCAGGCCGCCGGCCTCGAGCGCACCATCGCCATGCGCCGCTACGCCATCGAAGAGCGCAACGGCATCTTCGCGAGCCGCTACACGCGCACCATCGGCCTGAGCGGCATGATCGACCCGGAGACGGCCCGGGCCTACGAGCGCAAGGCGACGGGCGAGAAGTTCCTCGTGGACCCGAGCCTCGGCTGACGGGACGCCCGGGGGCCTTCAGCGCCCCTTCGCCCGAAGGGCACGCGCGGGCTACTCGAGCTTGCTCTCCTTGCGCTTTCCGAAGAGCAACTGGCGCTCGAGAGCCGCGCGCTGGTGCCGGTAGAAGCTCCGAAGAAAACGCGGGGGATCCGTCGCCGGGCCGTCGCCGGGGTAGCCGATCTTTCGGGCGATGGTCGTCGCCACCAGGTGCAGGTCCGAGCGTTCGGCCCGGCCTTCCTCGAAGCGACGAAGCAGGTCCGCGAGCGTCTCGAGCTCGCGTTCGCCGTAGTGGGCGAGCTGCGCGCCCGTGAAGGCCGACGCCGCCATGGGCGGCGCGAGCGAGCTTCGGTCCGCCGCGTCGGCCACGAGCGAGGCCGAGGGCACGCGTACGACCCGGGTGCCCCCGACGAGGTCACCGACGCGCGTCCCCTCGCGGGTCAGGAGCGGCATCACCGCCATCATGAGCGCCCAAAGGCCCATCAGCGCCCGAAGCCATGCCGGCGCCGGTCCGAGCACCTGCTCCGGCGCCGAGAGCACGACCAGGGGCACGAAGAGCTCCACATCGCGCACGAGGTTCCGCGCGAAGACCGCCTCCGGCGTGAGCCCGAGCCCATCGCGACTGATCACCCGTAGGCGCAGCAGCCTCTTCCCCGGCGTGGCCCCGCGCCAAAGCAGCTCGAAGAGCGCGAAGTAGAAGTGGCGAAGGACGAAGAAGCCGATGAGGAAGAGCGGGAAGCCGGCGCCGATCCCCGCCGCCGCGACGAGGAGCAAGAGGAGCAGGCCCATGCCGCAGCCGATGACGAAGAGGTCGAAGAAGAAGGCCGCGGCCCGCTCCGCCAGGCTCGCGGCCGGGAAGCGCAAGGGCACCCCCTCGGGCCCTACGATCTCCAGGAAGGCGTTCACGGCGCCACCGGTTCTCTCCGCCGCCCTCGGCCCCCGAGAAGCAGCCAGCCGAAGAACCAGAGGCCGTTGAAGAGCGCCAGCGCGTAGCGAAGGCCGTCGTCGGTGACCACCTGGCGGAACACGCCTTCGACGACCCCGGCGATGGCAAAAAGAACCACGCATCCGACGACCACCATCGACGCCCGACGCCCCGCGCGCAGGAGCGCGTCCGCGTGAGTCCGCCGCCCGGGATCGACGAGCGCCCGGCCCACGTGCAACCCCGCCGCCCCGCAGAGCACCACCGCGCCGATCTCCGGAATGCCATGGGGAAGCAACCAGCCCACGAGCTCGAAGAGCAGCCCGCGGGACGCGTAGAGATGCAGGAACGCCCCCAGCATGAGCCCGTTCGTGAAGAGCAGGAGCGCGGTGGGGATGCCCGCCGCGAAGCCGAGGGCGAAGCACAGGATGCCGATGCCCGCGTTGTGTACGAAGAGGAAGCTCGCGAAGGTCGCGAGGGCGCCGTTGCCGCCGCCGTAGAGCGGCTCCCGGAGCGCTTCCGTGCTCGCGTGCGGGTCGCGCCCTCCCGCGAGGCCCGGATCGACGAAGGCGTCGTACCAGCCGGGCTCCACGTCCATCAGCATCCAGGCGATGACCGCCCCCACGGTCGTGATGGCGAGGCTGAGGGCGACCTCCACGCGGAGCGCCCGCACCATGCGCGGAAAGGTCACCAGCAGCGCCTCGCGCACGGCGCCCCGCACCGAGCGCTGGCTACCGTACATGGCGAGGTAGGCGCGACCGCAGAGCGCCTCGAGGTAGGCCACGAGCGCCTGGTCGAGGGCCGTGTGTCGGGCCACGGAGAGGCTCGCGAGCGTCGCCCGATAGAGCACCGGGAGGCGATGAAGGGCCTCCGCGTCCAGCGAGCCGAGGCCGCGGCGGAGCGCCGCCTCGACGAGCCCGTCGAGCTCGAACCAGAGCGCCTCGCGCTCGCGGCGAAACGCGACGGAGCGCGGCGCCGCGCCGGGCGTCCGTCCACTCATCCGATGAGCCCCCGGCGCTTGATGCGAACGTAGCGCTCGAGCAGGGCGAGGGCGGCGGTCCCCGGCGGGCCGCTCACCACGTTCACGCCGGAGCGCCGGAGCCGGCGGAGCACGCGCTCGCGGTCGGCACGCAGGCCCGAGGCGACCACCGCCGCGGCCACGTCCGCGCCCTCCGCGGGCAGCGCATCGAGCGGGGCCTCGAGCGCCGGGTCGTCCAGGGCCACGAAGACCACCAGGTGCCGGCGCGTGAGCTGCGTGACGCGCTCGACCATCAGCTCCGCGGTGGTGGGGTCACCGAACTCCGTGAAGACGACCACGAGCCCGCGGCGCCGCAGCCGGCCCACGAGCGCGTGCAGCCCGAGCACGTGGTTCGTCTCCTCCGGGGCGCTCTTCAGCGCGGCGAGGGCCCGGCGAAGGCGGGTCATATGGCGCAGGCCGCCCCGCGGCGCCTCCCAGGTGGCGGGCTGAGCTCCGTAGGCGTGCAGGCCCACCAGGTCGCCGCCACGGAGCGCTACCTGGCCGAGCATGAGCGCGGCGTGAATGGCGTGGTCCAAGCGCTCCACCCCGTGGATCGGGTCCGCCATGAGCCGCCCCGTGTCGATGGCCAGGATGAGCCGCTGGTTCTGCTCCATGCGGTGCCGCCGCACGCGGAGCGCCTGGTGCCGCGCCGAGCTCTTCCAGTCGACCTGGCGCAGGTCCATGCCCGGCTGATACGCCTCGAGGCTGTCGATTTCGCCGGCCTCACCGATGCGCCGGGTCACGTGCACGCCGCCGATCTGCTGCGCACCGAAATGCGCGAGCAGGAGCTCCCGGACCCGCTCGGCGTTCGGCACGACGGCGATGGGCTCACCCACCGCGTGCCGCTCGATGCGCTGCAAGAGCCCGAGGGGCCCGTCCAGCCGGCTCCAGACGGCGTCGAGGGCACCGGTGCCTCGGCGCGGAGCGGGGATCGCGAGGGACGCCCGCGTGCCGCCGCTGGACGCGCGCAGCTCCGCGTCGTCCCCGGCGCGCAGCGGGCCCGAGACTTCCGGGCGCAGCGCCACCCGTAGCTCCGAGGGCGCGCGGTGACGCAGCGCGATGGGCACGGCGACGGGCTCCCCCACACCGGCGCTGGCGGGCACCTCCGCCTGGAGCTCGGGTCGCGCCCGGCGGAGCACCAGCGCGTCCGTGAGCGCTGCCATGAGCAGCGCCAGCCATAGGCCGGCGACGAGCGGCCACAACCCCGCCGATACCAGCGTCGGCAGGAGCGCCACGGCGAGACCGAGCGCGGCAAGGGCGAGAAGACGGGGCGAGGGAACCATGGCGGGAGGCGAGGGAGCGCAGCTCAGCGCGGCGCGGGCACCTGGTGGGCGATCTGGGCGAGCACGTCGTCGACGCGTACGTCTTCCATCTCCGCTGCCGGGGTCACGATGACCCGGTGCCGCGCCGCGGCCACGAAGAGCTGCTTCACGTCGTCGGGCAGGGCGAAGTCCCGGGCCTCACAGGCGGCGTTGGCGCGCGCCGCGGCCGCCAACATGGTCGCCGCCCGCGGCGAGAGGCCGACGGCCAGGCTCGGATGCTGCCGCGTCGCCCGGGCGAGCTGCACGGCGTAGTGGGCCACGCGAGGCTCGAGGCGCACCTGCTTCGGCACCTCGCGCAGCGCGTCCACCTGCGGCCCCTCGAGGAGGGGCTCGAGGCCCAAGGTGTCCAGGTCGGGCATGCCCGTCGCGCTCGCGTGGGCCAGAACCGCGGCGACCTCTTGATCCTCCCGCGGGTAGCCCACCACGAGCTTGAAGAGGAAGCGGTCGAGCTGCGCCTCCGGCAGCGGGTAGGTCCCCTCGTGCTCCACGGGGTTTTGCGTGGCGACCACGAGAAAGCGCGGCGAGAGCGCGTGCGTGACGCCGTCGATGGTCACCGAGCGCTCCTGCATGGCCTCGAGGAGCGCCGACTGCGTCTTGGGCGGCGTGCGGTTGATCTCGTCCGCGAGAAGAAACTCGGTGAAGACCGGGCCGCGCGTGAGCGTGAAGGACTGGGTCTTGAAGTCGAAGACGTTGGCGCCGACGACGTCCCCGGGCATGAGGTCCGGCGTGCACTGCACGCGCCGGAGCTCGAGGCCGAGGCAGCGCGCCAGGCAACGCGCCAGCATGGTCTTTCCCGTCCCAGGGACGCCCTCGAGAAGAAGGTGACCCCGGACGAGGAAGGCCACGAAGGCGTAGCGGAGGTTCACCTCCGAATCCATGACGACGCGGCCAATGCGATTGGTGAGCGCCGCGAGGAGACGCTGAACGTGTTCGGGGGTCATGCGGAGGCGTTTTCGGAAAGGGGGCGGGTCAAGAGCGTGTGGCGAAAGCGATGCGCGGCGCGGACCAGGGCCCAGGAGGCACCGGCCGGCGCCTTCGCGTCGAGGCGCTGCGCCTCCCCGAGGAGACGCACGGCCGCGGTCCCAACGCCGCGGCGTTCGGCGACCTCATCGAGGCGAAGGGCGCGCTCCTCCGCCGTCGTGGCCGGTGGAAGACCCAGCCGCCGGTGCGCATCGGCGATGGCCTCGGCGACGTAGCGCTGCGCGAGGCGCGACAGGGGCTGGCCGTCCGCGAGCACGTGCGCGCTGACAGCGATGGCCTCCCGGGGGCCGCGGCCGACCTCGGCGGCACGCAGCGGCGGGCCGAAGCGGCGCGCACCCCGCGCCAGAACGAGGAACGCGAGGAGCAGGAGCTGGGCCACCACCAGCACGGCTGGGAACTGGCCCAGGGCTTCGCCCAGTCGCAGCACCTTGCCGTGACCGTGAAAGACCTCGTCGACCACGACGACGTCGCTCCCGAAGCGCTCGAGCAGCGCCAGCCACACCCGGACGTGGTCGGCCCGGTGAAGGTTGAAGCTATGCACCAGGTCCGGGTCGCTGACGACCACGAGGGACCCAAGCGCGAGCACCACGGCGCCTCGCGGCGCCTCCAGCAGGACTTCGGCGGCGCTTGGAATCGCGGCGAAGGCCTGCAGGTCCGGGATCTCCGCCGCGAAGTCGCCGAGCGTTCCGTGGAGCGTGTGCGAGGCGCCATCGCGGACGCCGCGCTCCACGCTCAGGTCCTCACCGGGGAAGGCCGCAGCCGCCACGGCGGCGACCTCGTCGATGCCGTCGGCCCGCGCCGGTGGGTCGTCGGCCGAGAGGCCGATTTGCAGATGCCATTTCGGCAGCACGAGCACCGTGGGCAGGTTCCGGGCCCGGCGCTCCTCCAGCGCCTCCTCGAGCGTTCGCTCGCGGCCTTCGACCCGCGCCTCGAGCGTGGGATCCAGAAAGACGAGCGGCGCAGTGGGTCCCGCGAAGCGGTCGCCACGGCTCTGGTAGCTCTGGATGCCCAGGCGCTCGAGCACGACGAGGAAGGCCTGGTGGCCGAGGGGGCCGTTGCCCAGGGAGTCGCGGGGCGTCGCCGTCGGCTGCACGAGCCGGGCGCCGTAGAGCAGCCCCGTGAGCACGGCGACGCTGCTCGCGAGGGCCACGCCCAAGACGAGACGCCGCACCCGGGGGGAAAAGACGTCGCCGGCCGCAGTGCTCACGGCGCCACCTCGGCCTGCGCGGACCCGACGAGCGCGTCGTACCAGCGGCGGATGCGCCCGTAGCTCGCCTCGTCGGCACGGTCGCCGGCGAAACGCACGCGCTCCGCCCCGCGAACGATCTCCATGAGGGGCCCGCGCCGGGCGTCGGCCAGCCCGTACACCACCTCCCGCGCCGTCAGGCCGCGCTGGCTTCCGGGCTCCCAGCCCACGTGCTTCAGCGCCCGCACGAGGAGCGCGACGACGGCCTCGTCGAAGCGCCCGGCCGCCGCGAGTTCGTCCGGGTCGCCCAGGTCCTCGGGCAGGGCGAAGGTGTCGGGATGCGGCTCCTCGGGCGCGGGCCCGGGGTCCGCCGGCGGCTCCTTCGACGGGCGCGCGAAGCGCACCACGAGGAACACCAGAAAGGCGAGCAGGCCGAGCACCACCGCGACCAGGAGCACGCGCGCCAGCACGTCCAGGAGCTCTGCGATCCACCTTCCGAAGCCGCCGAGGTCCACGTCCGGGCCCGGCATCTGGGCGTCGATGCGCTCGCTTCGCCCTTCGATGCGGCCTTCGATGCCGTCGGCGCTGCCGTCCGGCCGAGGGCGCGCTCCCTCGTCCTCCGCGTCCGTCCCCGAGGCTCCGCCGCTCGCTGGCGGGAAGGCGACGACGCTCCCGTCGGCGCGCTGCACGTCGAGATGGTCCGCGTAGCCACGCTCCGCGTGCACCTCCGCGGCCACGTCGCGCGGGTCCGGCCCCTGCGCCTCCACGCGAGGGGCGACGGTCAGGGCCAGAAAGATGAGCAGGGCGGCGTGTCGCACGGTGCGTTCAGGCGAAGACGCGAGCCAGCTCCGAGGCGTCGACGCCGTCCCTGATCCCGCGAATGCGCGCGTACATCACGCCGGCGAGGAACCCGAAGGCCACGAGGCGAATGATCTCGACCACGTGGCCGATGAACACCCCGACGAGCTGCCCCGTCAGCGAGGGCATCTCGAAGGTGCCCGTCAGCGGGTTCACGTCCGCCTGAGGGGAGGCGATGCCGATGACGCACGCCACGGAGAACCACGCGACGAGCACCACGAGGTTGGCGAGGAAGATGTTCAGGCGGTTGCCCTCCGTGAGCTGCACCGAGCGGGAGAGCGCCTCGAAGGGGTTCGCGTCTTCGGCCATCACGACCACCGTCGAGATGAAGAGCATCACGGCCACGAAGATCCCCGGGAGAATGCAGAGCATGAGGCCCGCAGCGACGGCGAGGGTCTCGAGGAAGGCCACGATGGCGAGGAGGTGGATCTTGCCGAAGGCGGCGGCGAGGGCCGGTCCGAAGGACGGCGAGCGACCGGCCATGCTCTCGATGGCCAGGAACGCGAACACGCCGCGGGCCATGGCCTGGAAGATCATGCCGACGAAGGCAGCCGCGAAGGAGAAGCCGATCAGGTTCGTCATGTCGCCGAGCAGCGACGCGGGGTTCGTCCCCGTCTGCCCGAGGCGCATGGCATCCGCGAAGAAGCTGCGCATGTAGACGACGGAGGCGAGGTTCACGGCGAGCGCCGGGAGCGAAAAAAGAAGGCCTGTAGCCAGGCTCGCCGGGACGTTCCGCTTGAAGAGCTCGGCGGCGGTACGCAGCAGGTCGTCGACGGTGATCATGCCGGCCGCAGCCACATTCGCGCCGGCGGCGTAGGGCGATGGTCCCCTCGCCGCGTACCCCGGGGGAGGACCGCCGGCGCCGTATCCGTAGCCCGGCTGCCCCTGCGGCGGCGCGCCGTAGCCCGGCTGCCCCTGCGGCGGCGCGCCGTAGCCCGGCTGCCCC
>JBCCAW010000220.1:0-8889 GCA_039814655.1 Myxococcota bacterium
GCTGCTGATGATCGGAGCATGCAGAGAGGGTTTCGAGGGGTTAAGACCGAAGCTAGCCCCGCCGATCCAGAATACCCTCGTCATTGCTCTACGCGACCCAGACAGGATGAACGCGACTGCAGCCGCAGCATGAGCGCCAGCCCGAGGGGGACGGCGCCCGCCGCCGCGCCGAGGCCGAGCGCGAGCGCCCGGCGGCCCCGGGGGAGCTGCGTCGGCAGCGCCATGAGCGCCAGGGCGCCGAGGCTCAAAAGCCAGGTCACCTCCCCGGCGCGCCGAAAGGCCTGCGAGACCGGGAAGGCCCAGCCGAGCACCGGCGCCAGCATCTGCAGGATACCCGCGCTCACCGCCGCGATGGAGGTGAAGGAGAGGGCGATGAGGCCGATACGCAGCGGCCGCCGGGCGCCGTGGCGAAAGGCCGTCATGCCGAACAGGGCCACCATCAGATGCGCCGCGGCGAGCGCGAAGACGACCACCTGCGGTGTGGTGCGGCCGGCGGGCAAGATCGTCGCCAGCAGCACCGTCGGCAGGAAGACGCCGGCGAAGCCCGCCACGCCCAGGCGCTGCGCCAGCGGCAGGGGCCGCTCCGGGCGCAGGAAGTCGAGCACCATGCTCAGGAGCACCACGAGGCCCGCCAAGGCCGCGAGGTTCCGGAGCAGCTCGCCCACCGTGGCAAGGCGCACGAGCAGCTCGTGGTCCGCGGGATCTTCCCCGGAGGCGGCGAGGCGCACGGCCAGCCGGGTCACCGTGAGGTCTGCGAAGGCGCTCAGTACGGCCACTCCGGCCAGGGGCGGCGCGCCCGTGAGCTTGTCCGCCACCCTGCTCGCCTCGCTCATCTGCCTCTTCCACCCGTGCCGGCGCCCCGGCGCCAGCCGCGGCACGCTACCGCCGCCGGCCGGCCCCGGCAATCGCGTGCCCTCGCGCCGGCGGGGCCCCCTTGCCTTCGCGCGGGCCCCCGCGCTACGCCGGGCCCGATGACCGTCACGCTCGAGCCCCCGGCCTCCCGCAGCGCCGCGCCTTCCCGTCCGAGCTGGACCGTGAAGGCCGCCCGGGAGATCCACGACCTGCCGCTCACGGAGCTTCTCTACCGAGCGCAGACGGTGCACCGGGCGAACCACCCGCCGGACGCGGTGCAGCTCTGCACGCTGCTCTCCATCAAGACCGGCGCCTGCCCGGAGGACTGTTCCTACTGCCCGCAGAGCGGCCACCACGGGACGGATTTGGAGCCCGAGCGGCTCCTCGGCGTGGACGAGGTGCTGGGCAAGGCCCGGGCTGCCCGGGAGGCCGGCGCGACGCGCTTTTGCATGGGCGCGGCCTGGCGCGACGCCCGCGAGGGGCATCAGTTCGAGCAGGTGCTCTCCATGGTCCGCGGCGTGCGCGAGCTGGGCATGGAGGCCTGCTGCACGCTGGGCATGCTGACCGACGGACAGGCCGAGCAGCTGAAGGACGCGGGGCTCACGGCCTACAACCACAACCTCGACACTTCCAAGGAGTTCTACGGGGAGATCATCAGCACGCGGAGCTACGAGGAGCGCCTCGACACCATCGCCCGCGTCGCCGGCGCCGGCATTCACGTGTGCAGCGGCGGTATCATCGGCATGGGCGAGACCGTCGGGGACCGGCTCGGCATGCTGGTGACGCTGGCCAACCTGACGACGCCGCCGGAGAGCGTGCCCATCAACGCGCTCGTGGCCGTGAAGGGCACGCCCCTCGAAGACCAGCCGCCGGTGGACCCGCTCGAGCTCGTCCGCATGTGCGCGACGGCGCGCATCATGGTGCCCACGGCCATGGTGCGCCTCAGCGCCGGTCGCTCCCGGCTCTCGAAGGAGGCGCAGCTCCTGGCCTTCCAGGCCGGCGCCAACAGCATCTTCTACGGCGACAAGCTGCTCACCACGGGCAACCCGGACGTGCGCGACGACATGGCCATGCTCGCCGAGGCGGGCCTGCGGGCGCTGGTGCCCGAGGACCCGGAAAAGGGCCGGCCGGCGGGGTCCGCGCCGCTCCCCATGCCGGAGGCGCCTCTCGCGTCGCCTGCCGACGCCGAGTGAGCGCCGCGTGAGCAGCGTGCCGCCCTCGACGTTGCGCGTGGCTGCCCTGGCGCTCGTGCTCCTCGCGGGCTGCGACGACGAGCCGGAGACCGGGCGCGCCGAGGCCCAGGAGGGCGCCCGCCCGGCGCCAGCCGAAGGGGCCCGAGCGCCCGGGCCGCGGCCGACGCTCGTCTTCGATCTGCTCGCCCACCCGGAGCGCGCGGAGCTGCGACGGGGCGCCACGCGCATCGTCGACTTCGGCACGCCCGCGGGGCACCAGCTCACGCTCGGCGGTTGGCGCACGCGCGTGGGTCCGGACCACGTCTTCGACGACGGCACCACGGCGCTGCTCTTTCGCGGCGTGACCGGGGAGCTCGTGCTTCCGCCGGTGCCCGGCAGCGACGCCGGCACCGAGCTCGTGCTCCGCGGTCGCGCCTTCGGCGACGGGCGCACGACCGTGTATGTCGACGGGGAGACGGTAGGCCACGTGCGCTTCCCCGTGGACGGGAGCTTTGCCGTGCGGCGGGTGCGGCTCCCGGCGCTGACCGGCGGCGAGCGTCTGCTGCAGCTTCGCGTGCCCCGGCGGGGTCGCGACGCCGGCGTGCAGGCGGGCCTGGCCCTCGACTGGCTTCGTCTGGCTCCGGCGCCGGATGGGGACAGCGCGGCGGCCCCGGAGGATCCCGCGCCTCCCGCGGGCGTCGCGCGTCTCGCGGCGGGTTATGGCGCCTCCTGGACCCTCGACGTGCCGGCGGAGGCGCAGCTGCTGCTTCGTTCCACGGGGCGCGTGCGCGTGCGCGCCCATCGCGACGGTGCGGCGCCCCGGGACCTCGGCGTGTCCAGCGGTGACGCGGCCCTCGACCTGGCCGCCCTGGCCGGCGACGTGGCCCGCCTCGAGCTGCTCGCCGAAGAGGACGTCACGCTCGAGGCAGCGCGCGTGGTCGTGCGCCAGGCGCCGCCGGCGCGCCGGGAGCTCACGCGCCGGCCGAAGAACGTGCTCGTGTTCCTCGTCGACACGGTGCGCGCGGACAAGCTCAAGCCCTTCAACGCGGAGACGCGCGTGCGCACGCCGGGCCTCGACCGCTGGGCCGGCGCCGCGGCGGTGTTTCTCCACGGGAGCACGCCGGAGAACTGGACCAAGCCCAGCGTCGCCTCGCTGCTCACGGGACTCATGCCCTGGGAGCACACGGCCACGAGCGGCGAGGCCGTGCTGCCCCGGAGCGTCGAGACGCTCGCGGAGCGCCTGAAGGCCGCGGGCTTTCGCACCGCGGGCTTCGTGACCAACGGCTACGTCTCTGGCGCCTTCGGCTTCCGCCAGGGCTGGGACGATTGGCGCAACTACATTCGCGAGGGGCGGCGCAACCAGGCGCGCTTCGTCGCGGCCGACGTGCTCGCGTGGCTCGATGAGCGCGTCGCCGAGCGCGAGGCCGGGGCCGGGAGCCCCTTCTTTCTCTACGTGCACACCATCGATCCGCACGTGCCCTACCTGCCGCCGCCGGAGCTGCTCCGGGAGTACGACGACGCGCCCTACGACGGCCCCGTGAGCTTCGCCCGGGACCGGGAGCTGCTCGAGAAGATCAAGGTCGGCAGCCTGCGCCTGAACGGCCGGGACAAGCGGCGCCTCGAGGCGCTCTACGACGCGGAGATCACCTACCACGACACGCATTTCGCCTCGATTCTCGAAGGCCTCGACCGGCGGGGCTATGGCGACGAGACGCTCGTGGTGTTCACCTCGGACCACGGCGAAGAGCTCTTCGACCATGGCTCCGTGGGCCACGGCCACAGCCTCTACGACGAGCTCACGCACGTGCCCTTCGTGATCGACGTGCCTGGGCTGACCGAGCGTGGCGTCCGCGACGGGCGCGGCGCCGGGCTCATCGACGTGGTGCCCACGGTGCTCGACGCGCTCGGCGAGGAGGCCGTGGGGCCGGTGCCGGACGATCTTTCGGGCATCTCGCTCTTGCCGCAGCTCCAGGGCGTGGTGCCCGCGGCGCCGCGGCCGATGGTCGCGGGCTTCATGGAGGGTTGGCGCAGCGTGAGCGTCGGCCGCTTCAAGCTCATCCAGCGCACGCACCGGCGCTTCATGCTCTATGACCGCGAGGCCGACCCCGGCGAGGAGCAGGACCTGGCCGGCGAACGCCCGCTGGTGGTCCGCTGGCTCCGCGGCATGCTCGGCCTCGCGCTGGCCGGCCAGGACGGACGCGCCGTGCAGCGACGCCGCCGGCGGCACGTGGCCGAGACGACGGACATCGACCCGGAGCTCGACGCGCAGCTCCGGGCCCTCGGCTACGTGGGAACGCAGCGTCGCTGAGGTGGCGGCGCCGACGACCAGCACGCCGCGAGGACCCGCGGAGCTCATGACCCGCGGCGCGGATGACACGCGGTGCGGATGACACGCGGTGCCGATGACAGCGCCCCCGGACGGTCCCAGAAGGACAACCCATGAGTGACGGCACCCCGCCTACCCCCGAGGCCGCGTCGCGCGGCGTCTCCGGAAAGCGCTTCGTACCCGGATGTGCGCTGGCGTTGCTGGCGGTGGTGGGCCTCACCTTCTTCCAGTGGTTCCGAGGGCGTGAGCCGCATGGACCCATCTACGCGGCGGTGCCCGCGCCGGACGGAGGGGTCGTGCTTCTGCGCCAGGGCTACGAGGAGCGGGGCTACGCGCATCTCGTGGTGCGGGGGCCGGAGGGGCTGCGCTGGTCCGAGCCGCTCTTCGGACTCCAGGACGAGGAGCGACGCGAGGACGGCGTGCTGGTGCGCGACGGGGTGGTCTTCCTGCGCGCCCGAGAGGCGCGTGGGCATGCGCAGCTTCACGCCTTCGATCTGGAGCAGGGCTCGCTGCTGTGGCGCGCGGACCCGCCAACGCGCGAGGGCGCGGACGCGCCTCCGCCCTTCCGGGGCCCGCCGCTCCACGCCGCGGCAGACGTGGTCTTCGACCTGCATGGGGCGGACCCGGTGGAGGTGATGCTCATCGACGCGGGCACCGGCGCCGTGCGCTCGCGGGTCGAGGTGCCCGGTGGCGAGGGGCTGCACCGCGCGTGGGTCGAGGGCGAGCGGCTCTTCGTCGACGGCGGTACGGGCTACTTCAACAGCATCGGGGTCGCCGGCGACGTGCGACGCCAGCCGCTCGTTCCCGTGCACCGGCTTCAGGACGGCGGCCCGCAGCTCACGGGGCCCTTCGGGCCGCGCGCTCTGCCCGAGGGCGAGCGGGATCTCCTTCGCCTGGGGCGTGTCGACCGCGGCCTGCTCCGCGCCGGCGAGCTCGTGGCCCACATCGATGGGGCGGAGATCCGCGCGCTCCGGGCGCCGGGTCTCGGCGGCGCGGGCCTCGGCACGGTCCGCGGCGCGCCGGCGCTGGGCCTCTTCTCGGAGGAGCGCTGGGTGCTCGTGCGCCTGAGCGACTTCGAGGTGCTCGGGGGGCCGGAGGGAGAGGAGGAGCGCCTCGACTTCGACGTCGTCGATGCGGACGAGGCGCTACCGCGCGTCACTCCGGGCGAGTGATCGGCCGGGCATGGAGGGCGTAGCGCCGAGTGCCTTGACCTGCCGCTTCGCGGGCAGGAACGCACGGAGCATCTGACGCACTCGCCTCATCCAACGACGTTCCGCCCTTTGTTTAGGGCACGGCGTGGTCGAGCTCGAGGCACGCGGTTTCGCGGCATCGGCGCCCGTCGGGCGAGACGTAGGTGCAGCGGCCGCCATCCCGAGCCCACACTTCGCGGACGACGACGGCGGCGGGCGCGCGGCGCGACGACCGGCCCGCGGCCCGTGGTGACGAAGGGGCTTCGTTTAGGCTCCCACCCCCAAATCGCCTTCGCGAGGAGCGGACCGGGGTCCCGGTTGGGCTGCTCGTGAGCGGAGAGCTCCTGCAGCTCGCAAAGCGCACTATTGTAGGCGACAGGTTTAATAATTACGGTACTTTACCGAAGCCACCGCAGGCCACGTGGCCACGTGGCCTGCGACGCTTGCCCCCGTCGGAATCGAGGGCGACGGTTCAGGGCTCGCTGGCCCCGAGTCCACATCGCCCGTGATGAAACGCTGCCCCTCCCCGCGAGCGCACGCGGAGGCAGCCGTGGGACACGATGCGCTGAAGGCCGCCGGAGGGGTCCTCCCCTTCGAACGTGAGGGCCACGGTGCGCGTCATTTCCTCCGGGCCGTCGACGAAGAGCGCATCGAGAAGCCTGGAACCCACCCCCAAATCGATGGGCGTGGAGGCAACGACCTCCGGGGCGTAGCTTGTGCGCGTCTGCGTCCGGACCGCGGACGGGGGGAGCGGTCGCCACGCCACCCACTCGAGCCGAGCGTCCCAGGAGCAATGCTCCGGGCCGCACCCTTTGCTGGACACGACGCGAAGGCTCCCGCCGTGCTCGCCGCGATCGTCCTGCCAGCGTCCGCCGGCGCGAACGAAGGTCCAGAACGATGCGTGCTTCGCGCACGCGAGTCCGGGCTTGGCGTGCCCCTCGCTCGAGGCTGCCCGCTCACCGGTGCCGCAAGCCCCGAGGGCGACCGCAACCAGGCACACGAGCGGCCACCGGCGGCGAGCGGAGAGGTCGTGAGGCCGCATGGGCGCCTCAACGGCCGCGGGCCAGCGCAGGCTTCCACTGCGCGGTTGGACCGGCCTAGCCCTGCCACTCGAGGAGCCACCCGTAGTCGCGGAGAGCGTTCTCGAAACGCTCGACCAGGGGGCCACCGCGCGCCCCCTGGTGCACGTAGAGCGTCGCGTCGTCGGGGTCCCCTTCGGACCCGTCGACGCTGACCCAGGTCTCGTGCGCCGGCATGAAGCGCGTCTCCGACCGCTCGTCCGCCGCCTTCACCGTGTGGGTGACGGACGCGGAGTCGAGCCACCGGATCAGCTCGCGAAGCTCGTCAAGCCCAGCCGCGTCGGGGCTCACGGGGAAGCCCTTGGCGACGCGCAGGCCGGAGCGTGGCTCGACCCAGAACAGCCCCTCGTCGCCCCCCACGCGACGGTCGACGACAGCACGGACGGCAGTCCAGAACCCCGCGTAGGCCTCCGCCCGAACCGCGTTCCGGGGGAGGACGATGACTTCGGTGGGTTGGTCCGGGTGTGAGACGAAGAGGGCCCCGTCGGGCGTGTCTGCGAGGGGAACGCTCTCGGCGAGCAGCCTCCGGTCCACCGACGCTTCCGAGTCCTTCCAATGAAAATGCCAGCGCAGGCTCCGGCGATGGGTCGGGAGCTCGGCGAGCACGCGCTCGGGGCCCCAGACGCGCACGAAGCCGTTGACCCGCGCGTCGCCGTAGCGCGGGAGAAAATCCAGGTAGTCCCGCGGCAGGTCGCCGACCGTGCGCTCGAGGGGAGCCGGGTCGAGAGCCGGACACCGGGCCGCCACGAGCAGCTCCGGCGGGAGCACGTGTTCTGCGTCGAGGGGGGCGCGGTCCGCCGGCGCCACGAAGTTCGGAGGCCGGCGAAGCGAGCCGGGAAGCTCCCGGCGAGCGAGGTCGGTGAGCTCGTCCAAAAGGACCCTCGGCGGCCGGTCGACGTCGATCCCGCTCGCGTGAGCTCCCTGGCCAGGAAAGGCACGCTCCCACCGGCCGTCGACGCACACCAAGGCGGTGATCGTGGCCCACTTCTCCGCGTCCCTTCCGCGCGGGGGACTCTCGCTCAGGTGCAGGTGCACGGCGACGTCGTCGTCAGCGACCGCCATCAAGAACGGGTGGCCGCCGAGCTCGGGGACGTCAGCGTGCAGCTGTTCGCGAAGAGTGAGCACCTCGGGCGTCCAAGCAAGCTCCATCCGTACTGCATACGCGAAGCGGGTCGGTTCGCGGTACCGCCTCCCCCGGCGCCACCGTACCCGCGACCCATCCTTGCATGTCGGTCATCAGGGCCTGGTCCGGCTGGAGCCGAATGGCGAGGCGTTCACGCGGCGGGCGACGTTTCGTACGTCAGGCGTGACAGAGCGTCCGGCCCATGGCTTTCTCCGGCTGTGGACCCTCGTCGGCCCTTGCCTCGCCCGCCTCCCTGCGGGCTCTGCCGGTCTGTCGCAGACGCTTTCTCCTGACCCTGGGCGCCGGCGCGACAGGAGCGTGCGCCTCGACCGCGCCGCCAGCGCCCGCGACGCCCGATCCCGCTCCATCTCCCTTGCCGGAAGCCGGTTCGCCCGCCCATGCGGAGCGCTGCGCCATGGAGCCGAGCGACCAGGCCATGCGGCGCACTATGCTCTATACCGATCTGAGCGAAGACCCGCAGACGTGCTGCGAGCGCTGCCATCTCTTCAGGCCCAACCAATGCGGTGAAGCCGGCACGTGCGGGATCTTCCGGGGCCCCGTCCTGCCGAGCGGCAGCTGCGCAGCGTGGTCGGACGGCTCGGCCTAGGAGCCTCCAGGCGCAGGGCGGATCGGTCCAAGCGGATCGGTCCTCCAAGCGGATCGGTCCATCAAGCGGATTGGTCCATGGTACGGCCTCCCTCCCCCGGCCCCGGTACGGCCTCCCCCGGCGTCAGCCCGGGGCGCTTCGCGTGCCCGAGGGCTCGGCGAGAACGCCGCGCATGGCGGGAGGCCCCAGTCGGCGTCTCCATTTTCGGTCCTCGCGGCGGCGAATCCCGCTCCAAGGGAGCCGATGGCCGGGGGCGGGCGTACAGCCCTGTTGGCTCGGTCCGAGTCCGAGCAGGGAAGGGCCTTCTTTGGCCTGCTGCGCTCAGCAGCCTGGGTCGAGGGGGTCCTCGGGGTCCCGCGGCGTCTCCGCCCACGGGCTCGGCCGGCCGCGGCGGCGGTCGCGTTTCACGATGAGCCTCGGCGCGTCCTTCCGCGGCTTCCGCTTGGTGAAACGGTGGCGCTCTTCGGGCTCGCCGCGCGCGGCGTTCACGGCCGCGGGCTCCTGCGCGCTCCGGAGCGCGTCGAGGCTCTCCGCGATACC
>JBCCAW010000302.1:0-7205 GCA_039814655.1 Myxococcota bacterium
CCCGCGGCCACCGTGAGGCCTCGGGGGTAACTTCTGCGATAGTTCTCCTCCCTCCGCGTGCCGGCCACCGGATGTCGCCCCCTCGCCCTAGGTTCTCGGCCGTGATCGACACGGACGAGCACGTCGCTGACGCCACCCCGGGTCCCGTGCTCGAGGTCCTGGTGGAGGCGTTCCTCACCGACCGGGCCACCCTGACCCGTCGCGGCCTCACCGAGCGCTCGCGCGCGGCCTACCGCGCGTGCGCGGCGAACGCCCGGGCCGGCGAACGCTATTTGGCCTTCGAGCGCTTCTGCTCGCAGCGCCGCGCGAGCCTTCCCATGTCCCACCAGGAGCAAGCCGAAGGCACGGTGCTCGAAGTGATCCGCGAGTGAAGGACGCCTCAGCGGAGAGCCCTCGCGCCCACGCCCTCTTCGCGGCCGCGGCGGCGGCGAAGGCGCCGGACGAGGCGTTGCGGCGGCGCCTCGACGCCTTCGAAGCGCTGATTCGCCGCTGGCGCACGAAGACCGACCTGGTCGCCGGCGAAGGCCGCGCGCTCCAGGAGGTGCTCTTTCTCGATGCCTACGTGCTGGCGCGCACCACGCTGGTTCCGGAGAGGAGCCGGCTCCTGGACGTGGGCGCCGGGGCCGGCGCGCCGGGCATTCCCTTGGCAGTGCTGCGCCCGGACCTCGAGATCACGCTGCTCGAGCCCCGACGACGCCGTGTGGCCTTTCTTCGCACCGCCGTGGGCTCCCTCGGTCTCGCGCCGCGCGTTCGCGTCGTCGAGGGGCGCCTCGGCGATGGACCGGAGCCGGAGCTCAGCCCCTTCGACGTGGCCATGAGCCGCGCGACCTTCGCTCCGAAGGAGTGGCTCCGACGCGGGCCGTGGCTGGCCCCACGGGTGCTGGTGCTCGCCGCGCGCGACCTGCCCCCGGGAGCCGACGGCGTCTGGCGCTACGAGGTGCCCTCCACGGGCGCTCCGCGCGTCGTGGGCAGCTACCTCAGCGCGACGGAATGATCTGGATGCGGCGCTGCATCCCCTGACCTTGGCTCGCCGTCGTCACGCCCTCGAACTTCGCGAGGGAGAGGTGAATGACGCGCCGGTCCCGGGCGCTCATGGGCTGGAGCGTGACCGTCTTGCCCTCGTTCATGGCGCGCTTCGCCTCGCGCCGCGCCATGGACACGAGGCCGCGGTCGTGGCGATCCCGGTAGTCGCCGCTGTCGACGACGATGTGCCGCCGCTCCTCCGGGAAGCGGTTCAGGATCTTGTTCAGCAGGAACTGGAGCGCGTCGAGGGTCTGGCCCTTCTTGCCGATGACGCGCCCGGCGTCCTCGCCGACGACGTCGAGCACGATGCGGTCCTCGTCCTCGCGAATGTCCACGTCCACGTCGAGCTCCATGAGCTCGAGCACCTCGTCGAGAAGCTCGGCGGCCTCTTCGGCCTTGCCGTCTCCGGCGTCTCCTCCGACGTCGGCGGCGGTCCGGGCCCGGGGGGCGCTCGGCTGCTCGCCGACGAAGAGCGCCCCGTCCTGGGGCTCGTTCTTACGATCGTCCACGGCGTTTTCCCTTTTTGCGGGAGGACTTCCGCGCGCTGCTGCGGCGCCGCGCGCTCGGGGAAGTCCCAGATTCGTCGTCCGGCGGGGCGGGCTCGGCGGCGGCGCTCTCGCCGGGCTCGGCCTTCGCCTCCTTCTCCGCGGCCTCCGCGTCCATGCGCGAGTAGATGACCCGCTGCTGGATCATCGTGAGCGTGGAGTTGGTGACCATGTAGAGGCAGAGCCCGGCCGGAAGGAAGAGCATGAAGCCGCCGATCATGACCGGCATCAGGTACATGAAGAGCCGCGCCTGGGCCGGATCCATGGTCGAGGGCGTGATGCGCTGCTGCACGTGCATGAGCAGCGCCACGAAGCCCGGCAGGATGAAGTAGGGGTCCGGCGCCGACAGGTCCTGCACCCAGCCCGCGAAGGGCGCGTGGTACAGCTCGAGGTTCGTCGAGATGCTCCGGTAGAGCGCGAACCAGACGGGCATCTGGAGCAGCATGGGCAGGCAGCCCGAGGCTGGATTGACCCCCTCCTTCTTGTAGAGGGCCATCACGGCCTGACCCTTTTGCGAGGGGTCGTCGGCGTACTTCTCGTTGAGCGCGTCGAGCTTCGGCTTAAGCGTCCGCATCTTCGCCATGCTCTGGAAGCTGCGGACCGTGAGCGGGAAGAAAGCGGCCTTCACGAGGAGCGTGAGCAGAATGATCGCCAGGCCCCAGTTGCCCGCGAAGCCGTGAATCCAGCGCAGGAGATCGACGAGCCAGTTCGCCAGAAAGCTGAACCAGCCGAGGTCCACGATCTCCGGGAGCCGATGGCCCGCCCTCCGGAGCGCGTCGCGGTCGGCGGGGCCAACGAAGCCGAGGCTCCGCTCCACGTGCGCTTCGCCCGGCGCGAGCGTGACCTCCCCGTAGGTGAGCTCGGTCTCGATGAGCGTGCCCACGACCTCGTCGAGGCTCGGCCCGCGGAGCGACGCGGCGATGCGGCAGGACGCGGCGCGGCCGTCGGCGGCGGCGATGGCGTTGGCGAAGTAGCTGTCGACGACGCCCGAGAAGCGCACGCCGCCCTCGAAGCGCAGGGGCTCTTCGGCCAGGTCGCCGCTCTGCTCCCGCTCGATCTCGCCGTCTTCGTCGTCCGTCTCCGAGTGGAGGCAGACGCCGAAGCTGAGCGCCGTGGAGGGCCGGCCGATGAAGCCGTCGTCCTCGGCTTCCTTGCTGACGTAGTGGAAGGTCGAGTAGCGGACCGTGACCGGCCGAAGCGAGTCGCCGAGGTTCTCGATGCGGACCGTGGACCAGAGCTGGAAGGCATCCCGCCCGGCTTCGATGCGCCGGCTGATGCGCACGCCGTCGCCTTCCCAGCGGAAGCGCACGGCCCGGGGCGAGAGCTGCTCGCCTTCCCAGACCGCGTCCGCGGGGATGTCGACGCCTGGGACCGCGAGCTGGAAGGCGTAGTAGGCCTCCTTGTCCGTCGTCACGAGGTTCAGGGGCTGCCCCCGGCCGTCCGTGAAGCGCCGCTCGCGCGGCTCGAGCTTCACGAGGCCCGTGTTCAGGTTCGAGAGCTCGGCGTGAAAGGCCTCGGTCTCGATGGCGAAGCGCTGCTCCTGCGCCTGGCGCTCAGCCTCCGAGGGGCCGGCGGCGGCGGGCGTGTCCTCGGGCTGCTCGGCGGGCGCCTCGGTCGTCTCCGCCGTCTCCTCGGTCGGCGCGTCGGCCGGCGCGTCCGAGAGGAGGAAGGAGCCCACGAGAGCGACGCCGAGCACCGCCAGGATCACCATCTGTCGCTTCGGATCGTCCATGGCTTGGGAGCGCGGGCAGCGTTGGTCGGCTTGCCGGGCGTTGCAAGCCGGCGTGAGAGGAGGCGGCGGGGCCGCGTTAGTTCGGGCGCGATGTCGGGCGTGCCTCAGGCCGGGCTGCGGCCTGCGACGCCGCCTTCTCCCCAGCGCGGCGAAGCGCACGCTCGGCCCCGCGAACCTCACGGAGCACCTGGTCGTAGCCCAGGTCGGCGCCGGCGTCGCGCTTGGCGACGAAGACGAGGTCCGCGGCGGGAAAGACCTGCCGGTTGCGGCGGAACACCTCGCGTACCACGCGCTTGATGCGGTTGCGCCGCACCGCGTTGCCGACCTTTCGCGTCACCGTGATGCCGAGGCGGGCGTGCGCAGGCGTGGCGGAAGAGACGTGAACCATCACGAGGAAGGAGCGGGTGTGGACTTTGACCCCGTGCCGTTGGACCCGGCGGAAGTCGCTCCGGGCGCGGAGCCGGTCACCGGGGGCGTAGCGCTGCTGGCCTCCCAGGGGCGGGTTCCCTCGCGCGGGCGGACTCACGGGGGCGGGTTCATAGCGGCGAGATCGCGTGTCCGGACGCCTCGCCGCGCGCACGCGGCGCAGCGCGCTACTTCTTGTAAACGCTGACGGCGAGCCGCTTGCGGCCTTTGCCGCGACGGGCGGCGATGACCTTGCGGCCGCCGGCGGTCTTCATGCGAGCGCGAAAGCCGTGCGTGCGGAGTCGGCGGGTTCGGTGGGGCTGGTAGGTGCGCTTCACGGCGTCGTCTCCGTGCGGTCGTCGGTCGCCCTGCGGGGTCCGGTCCCGCGGGGCCGGGAAACCAAGCACGCACCCTCCGCGCCGTCAAGGCGGAGGTGCCTCGAGGGCGTCGGCATCGCGAAAGCTGAAATAGCGCCCGGCGCCGACGATGAGATGGTCGACCATCTCGATGCCGAGCAGGGAGCCCGCGCGGTGGAGCCGCGCCGTGAGCGCGAGGTCCTCGACGCTCGGGGCCGGGTCCCCGCTCGGATGGTTGTGGGCGAAGAGCACGGAGACCGCGCCGGCCAACACGAGGGGCCGGTACGCATCCGCCGGCTCGACGAGGCAGGCCGTACGCGTGCCCTTCGCCACGAGAACCTCGCCCATGGGCCGGGCCTTGGCGTCGAGGGGGAGGGCCACGAAATGCTCGACGCGCCGGCGGCCGAGCCGCGGGCCGAGCGCCGCAAAGGCGGCCTGGCTCGAGGTGAGGGGCGCCGCGCGAAGCGGCACCGCGTCGAGGAGCGCGTCGTGCAGCCCGAGCGCCGCCCGCAGCCGGCCCACGGCGAGCGGCGTGAGCCCGGCGGCCCGGAGCGCGCCCTCGTCGAGGTTGGCCAGCCCGGCGAGGCCACCGGACGCCCGGAGCACCGCCTCGGCAGCGCGCCGCGCGGATTGACCGCGTCCGAGGAGCGCCGCGAGCGTCTCGAGGGGCAGCGGGCGCGTCCGCGGCCGCGGGGGCTCCGCGTCTTCGGCAGCGAGGGCAAGGGCGAGGGGGCGCACCGGCGACATGGGGTCGACGAGAGCAAGCCGCATGCCCACGCGCCGACAGCGGGTTCTCCGCAGATTCTGCCTCCTCGAGGGTGGCGGGCGCCGGCGGCCGCCGGCGGCCGCCACCCGGAGCGTCGAGCGAGGGACAACGCGGAATCCGCCGGTCAACGAAAGACCGCCGGCCCACGCGGCGTATCCTGCGCCCATGGACGACGTCCTGCTCGTGCTCGGGGGCCTTGCGACGGGGGTGGGGCTGGCGGCGGCCTCCGGGCTGCGCGTGTTTCTCCCGGCCTTTCTTGCGTCCCTCGCCCTTCGCTTCGAACTCTTGCCCGTCTCCGAGAGCGTGGGCTGGCTCGGTCACGACGGCGCCGTGCTCGGCCTGGGGGTCGCGACGATGCTGGAGCTGGTCGCCTACTACGTGCCCTGGCTCGACAACCTGCTCGACTCCATCGCCACGCCCGCGGCCGTCGTCGCCGGGGTGCTCGTGAGCGCCGCGACCTTCGTCGGCCTTCCGGAGCACCTCCAGTGGACCGCAGCCATCGTGCTGGGCGGCGGCGCTGCGGGCACCGTGCAGCTCGGGACCGTGGCCACGCGTGCGCTCTCCTCCGCGACCACCGGAGGCCTCGGCAACCCGCTCGTCGCGACGGCGGAGAACGCGGGCGCGAGCTTCCTGACGCTCTTGGCGCTGGTGCTGCCCTTTCTGGCGCTGGCGCTCGTCGTGGCGCTGCTCGTGCTGGCCTTTCGCCGGGTCCGGCGATGGCGGCGGCGCCGCCCGGCGGACCTCGAGGCCGTCAGCGCGGGCCGCAGATGACCCGGACCGTCGTGACCACGTTCGGGCGAACCGGCCAGCTCTCGGTGCCGCGCTCGACCTCGCACGCCTCCGTCGGGCTCGACGCCCGAACGCGCACCTCGCCGGGCGCCACGTTGATGAAGCTCAAGAAGGTGTCGTCGCCTCCCGGGCCCACGCGGTCGCCCCGGACGAAGGCGCCGCTCTCGGTGCGCGTGAGCACCGCCTCGAACTCGCCGAGCAGCTCCGCGGTCTCGCCGCCGGCGAGGGACTCCGTCTCGAAGTCGACGACCACGATGCCCCGGGACCGATCGCGGACGAGGTCAACGCTTGCGAGGAGCGCGTCCACGTTCGCCTCGGGTGTGAGACCGTAGTCCCGGTCCCGGTCGACGCCCGCGAGGGCCTCGGCTTCGAGCAAGCCCACGTGCCCCGCCGCCTCGAGGCGTACGAGCACGCGCGCCTCCGGCGCCACGGCCACGGCGAAGGCGCCCTCCGCGTCGGTGACGCCGGCGAAGCGCGCGTCACCGCTCACGGTCACCGTGGCGCCGGCGATGGCCTCGCCAACCCCGGCGCCGGAGGCGTCCGAGAAGGCGCGCCCCTCGAGCCGAACCGTGGCGTCCCCGCACGCCGCGAGGACCGGCAGGAAGGCCAGGAGACCGAGATTCCGCATGGAAGACGAGGAGAGCGACGCGAACATGCCGCGACTCTACGACGTCGCGGCGGCTCCACGACCGAAAGATGCGCGGGAGCGCATGGTCTTGCTCGGGGCTCTATGCTGCGCGCGTGTCGCCTCTACCGCGCCTCGCCGCCGTGCGCCTCGCCGCAGTGCCTCGTCTCGCCGCAGTGCGCCTCGTCGTCCCGCTGCAACTCGCCCTCTCCGCGTGCGGAGGCGCGAGCGGCGCCGGCGGACCGGCTACGGAGCTGCCGCTCCCGTCGACGGAGGAGGCGCTCGCCACCCGCGGCGCACCCTCCCGCGGACCGGACGACGCCCTCGTCACGCTCGTGGAGTTCAGCGACTTCGAGTGCCCCTACTGCGCGCGGGCCGCGACGGTCGTCGAGGGGCTCCGGGCACGCTTCGAAGGCGATCTGCGGGTCGCCTTTCGCCACTTCCCGCTCTCCTTTCACGAGCGCGCGCGCCCGGCCCACGAGGCGGCCGTGGAGGTGCGCGCGCAGGGCGGCGATGACGCCTTTTGGGCCTTTCATGACGCGGTCTACGCCTCCCGTGACCTGAGCCTGGGCGGCCTCGTCCGGGCGGCAGAAGCCGCCGGCGCGAATGGGGAGCGCGTGCGTCAGACCCTTCGCCGGGAGGTGCACGCAGCCGCCGTCGACGACGACCTGGCCGCCGGCGTGGCCCTCGGCGTCACGGGCACGCCCACCTTCTTGCTCAACGGCCGGCTCGTGCTCGGCGCCCCGGCGCCGGACGCCTTCGCCGCGCTCATCGACGAGGCCCGCGCCGAGGCGGCCGCGCTGGTCGCCAGCGGGGTCCCGCGGGCGGACGCGAGCGCCCGGATCACGGAGGCCCTCGGCGGCCCCGCGCCGGACCCGGAGCTCGCCGAGCCCCTCGCGGTGCCGGACGACGCGCCGCGGGCGGGCCCCGAGGGCGCGCCGATCACCCTTCACGTGTTCGTCGA
>JBCCAW010000238.1:0-8493 GCA_039814655.1 Myxococcota bacterium
CGAGCTGCGTGAAGCCCGCGGCCTCGAGCTTCGCTACGGCGGCCTTGGAGCGACCGCCGGCCTTGCAGGCCACGATGAGCTTCGCGTCCTTGGCGAAGGTGGCCCCGACGACCTTCAGGAAGTCCGGGTTGTCGACCATCTGGCCGTTCTCGAGGTGCTTGAGGGGGATGTTGTAGGCCCCGGGCGGGTGGCCGCCTTCGAACTCCGGGATGGAGCGGACGTCGAGGTACGCCCAGCCCGCATCCATGCGCTCTTCGGCCTCTTCGGGGGTGATCGCTTCGCTCATGGGGGTCGCTCCTCAGCCCTTCGACGCACCTGCGGCGCCAGCGTGACCGGCGGCGCCAGCGTGACCGGCGGCGCCAGCGTGACCGGCGCCATCCTCTCTGTCGCTTCCGGGACCGGCGCGCTTTCCGCCGGCTTCCTCTTCGGTGAAGAAGCTCTCCAGGCTGCGCCGCTCCGGGCGCACGGCCACGACGCGGGCGCCGCCTTCCATCGCCTCCCGGAGCGTGGCGTCCACGGCGTTCGGTGCGACGTCGACGAAGAGGCTCGCGCTCCCCTCGTGCACGGCCCGCGAACCTTCGCGCTCGGCGAGCCGGCCGAGAAGCTCGGGCCCCGCATTCGCGAGCTCGATTTCCGTCCGGCCCTCGGTGCTCCCGAGCAGGGCGCTCATGGTGCCTTCGGCCACGACCTCGCCGCGGCGGAGAATCACCGCGCGGTCGCAGAGCATCTCCACGTCGCTCAGGATGTGGCTCGTGAAGACCAGGGTCTTGCCCGCCTTCCGTTGCGCGAGGAGCAGGTCGCGAATCTCCTTGCGGCCGACGGGGTCGAGGCCGCTCATGGGCTCGTCCAGGATGAGCAGGTCCGGGTCGTGCAGGAGCGTCTGGGCCAAGCCCACGCGCTGCATCATGCCCTTCGAGAACTTGCCGATGGGCCGGTCCTTCGCGTGCCCGAGGCCCACGGTCTCGATCATCGCGGGGATGGCCTTGGCCCGCTCGGCTGCGCGCATGCCGAAGAGCCGGCCGCAGAGATCCAGGAACTCTCCGGCCTTGAGGTACCGGTACACGTAGGGGTTTTCCGGCATGTAGCCGAGGCGCCGGCGCACCGCCGGGTCACTCGGGTTGCCCCCGAAGAGGCGCACGGAGCCCGCGGTGGGGAAACACAGCCCGAGGAGCGTCTTGATGGTCGTCGTCTTGCCGGCGCCGTTGGGCCCTAGCAGGCCGAAGATCTCCCCAGGCCGTACGGCGAAGGACACGCCGCGGACCGCCTCGACCTTTCGTCGCCAAAAGCCCACGCGGTAGGTCTTCACGAGCTGCTCCACGCGGAGCACCTCCTTCGCTTGCTCCTCCGTCACCCGCGCTCCTTCGTCACCAGCGATGCTCCGCCTTCGTTTCCCGCACGGCCCGGGCGACGCGCGCCGCGTCTTCGGGGCGGAGCTCGGCGTAGAGCGGGAGCGCGACGCCGTCCCGGGCGAGGTGCCCGGCCACCGGTGCCTCGCCGCGGGCGCCCTCGAGGCTTGGAAGGCCCGTGAGGTCGTAGGAGAGGCGACCGGCTTGAATGCCGCGGTCCCGGAGCGCCGCGACGAGGCGCGGGCCCGCGCCGCGCTCCGCCGGGAGCACGCCAAAGGTCTGTGCGTTGCTCGCGCCGTGCTCGGCCTGCCACTGGAGCGGGAGCCCTTCGAGGCCGGCGCGGAGCTCGGCGGCGCGGGCGCGTCGCGCGTCCACGATGGCGTCCAAGCGCCGGAGCTGGGACCGGCCGAGCGCCGCCGCCAGGTCCGTCAGCCGGTGGTTGCCGGCCGCGCCCACGAAGTCCCCGGGCCCGCGCTGCCCGTGGTTGCGCCGCCAGCGCAGCTCCTCGGCGAGCGCCGCATCGTCCGTGAGCACCATGCCGCCCTCGCCGGTGGTCAGCACCTTGCGCGGGTGAAAGCTGAGCGTGCTGCACACGCCGAAGGACCCCGCCGCGCGGCCCGCCGGGTCGACGCTCCCGAGGCCACAGGCCGCGTCTTCGAGCAGGGGCAGCGCACCGAGCGCAGCGCCCAGCGCTTCCCGGTCCACGGGGTTTCCGAATTGGTCGATGACCACGGCGAGCGCCGTGCGCTCCGTGCGGGCGGCGGCATAGGCCGCGGCGGCGCCGTTCCAATCGTCCGGGTCCACGTCGACGAGCACCACTTCGGCGCCGAGCTGCCGCGCGGCGTGCGCCGGGCTCGGCCAGGTGAGCGCGGGCACGAGCACCTCGGCGCCGGGGCCGACGCCGAGCGCCTCCATCGCGAGAGCGAGGGCCGCCGTTCCGCTGCCCACGGCGACGGCGTGGCTTCGGCCCACGCGGGCTGCGACCTCCTCTTCGAAGGCCGCGACCTCGGCGCCCATCACCAGCATGCCGCTCTGGAGCACAGCGTCCACGGCCGCGCGTTCGTCATCCCCAATCGAGGGCCGCGCCAGGGGAAGCATCGCTCGCGTCTCGCTCATGGCAGCGAGAGCGGTTTAGCATGGCGCCCATCCGGCGTGGGAAGCTCCGACCATATCGAGGTGCCGGCGCGCATCGGTCGCTACCGCATCGAGCGACGCCTGGGCACCGGCGGCATGGCCGAGGTGTTCCTGGCGCGCTCGCGCGGCGCTTCGGGCATCGAGAAGCGCCTCGTGCTCAAGCGCATCCTGCCGAGCTTCGCGAGCTCGCCGCGCTTCAACGCCATGTTCGTGGACGAGGCGAAGGTGGCCATGAGCTTGAACCACCCGAACGTGGTTCAGATCTACGCCTTTGAGGAGGAGCGGCGGCAGCTTCTCCTGGCCATGGAGTTCGTCGACGGCGTCGACCTCGCCGCGCTGCTTGCCGCCCGGCGTCGCCGGAGCGAGCCACTGCCGCCGGGGCTCGCGGCCTGGATCGCCCTCGAGCTCGCCAAGGGCCTCGATTACGCGCACCGGCGCCGGGACGCCTCCGGCGAGCCGCTGGAGATCGTGCACCGGGACATCAGCCCACAGAACGTGCTTCTCGGCCGCGAAGGCACGGTGAAGGTCGCGGACTTCGGCATCGCCAAGGCCCGCCTCGTCTCCGACGACACGGGCACCATCAAGGGCAAGTTCGCCTACATGTCCCCGGAGCAGGCCCGGGGCGAGGCCGTGGACCGGCGAAGCGACGTCTACTCCCTCGGCGTGCTGCTCACGGAGATGCTCCTCGGCCGGCCGCGCTTCGAGGGCCTCAAGGGGCTCGAGGTGCTCGAGCGCGTGCGCCGCGGCGAGCGCGAGCTGCCCCGGTCCGCGAACCCGGAGCTGCCCGAGGCCCTCGACGCCATCGTCGCCCGGGCCACCACGCCCACGCCGGCGGGACGCTATGCGAGCGCCCGGGACTTGGCCCAGGACCTCGAGGCCTTGCTCCATGGTCTGGACAAGCGCTGGGGCTCCGCGGACCTCGAGGCGGCGCTCGAAGGCTTCGTGCCCCGGCCTTCCCTGGGCAGCTTTCCTCGCGGCACGTCGAGCTCGCATGCGGAGGTCACGCGCGCCGGCATCGCGAGCGGCGAGCGGCGCGAACGCCGTGGCGTAGTGGCCCTCGAGGGGCTCCCGCGCGCCGGGGTGCTCGGCGCGCGAGCGCGGGCCGTGCTCGAGGACATCGCCTTCAAGGCGGACGCCGTCGTGCGCTTTCCCGAGGAAGGCGGCGCGCGCTTTCAGATGCTCTTCGGCCTGGGGCGCGCGTCGGTGACGGACCCGCTCAAGGCCCTCGCTGCCGCCACGGACTGCTTGGACGCGCTCCGGGGCTTGAGCGTCGACCGGGGCGAAGCCGTGGAGGCGAGCGTGGGCGTGGGCCGCGGCATCGTGTCGACGGTGCGCGACGGCCGCGGTCGGCTCCTGCGCTGGATGCCCGTGGACGCCGTGCTTGGGGTGAGCGCGGCGCTCGCGGCGGCGGGCGCTCCGGGCGAAGTGCTGGCCGCCGGGGAGGTGCACCGGCTGGCGCGCCGGGACTACGCCTTTGCGCCGGCGCGGGAGGTCGAGGCGCCGCGCGCGCCGGGCACGCCGCTGCGCACCATCGCGGCCTGGCCCTTGACCCGGGCGCTCCGCGGTCACGAGAAGGTCGCCGAGGGGGACCGGGGCGCGGTGGTCGGTCGCGAGGTCGAGCGGGCTCAGCTCGAGGCGCTCTACGCCGAGGTGCGCGAGACCGGCCGGGCCCAGTTCGTGACCGTCGTCGGCGAGCTCGGCGCCGGCAAGACCGCGCTCGTCGAAGCGGCCCTCGAAGGGCTCACGCCGGCGGCCCGGGTGCTCCGGGCGGAATGCACCTTCGGCGCGCGGGACATGCCCTTCGAGGCCGTGACCGAGCTGCTACGGAGCGATCTCGGCGGCGCGGACGCCCCGAGCGTGATGCAGTCCAAACTCCGGAGCGCCACGACACGCCTGCTGGGCCCCGCGGAGGGCGCCCAGGTCGCCCGGGACCTCGCGCCGCTCTTCGGCGCGGCGTCGCGCCGCCCCGTGGAGGGCGACGCGGACCGCGAGCGGCTCGTGGCCCGCGCCGTGGAGCGCTGGATGGCGGGCCTCGCCCGCGCCGCGCGCAGCGCCCACGACGGCGCCCTCGTGACCTGGGTGGACGGCCTCCAGTGGGCCGACGCGCCGACGCTGGCACTCCTCGCGCGCATGAGCCGGCGCAGCTACGAGGTGCCGTGCCTGGTGATCCTGGGCACGCGCCCGGACCCGGCCGTGCTCGCGGCGCTCCGGGCCGTGCCGCGCCTCGAGCTCGGCCCGCTGCCGGACGCGGCGCGCACGGCGCTGCTTACCCGGCATCTCGGCGTGGCGCCGGCGCCGGAGCTGCGCCAGGCGCTCGTGCGGCGCGGCGGCGGCAACCCCTTCTTTCTCCTCGAGCTCGCCGACGCCATGCAGGAGCGCGGTGCCATCGAGGTCGAGGAGACCCCCGGAGGTCGCGTGGTGCGCCGGCGGAGCGGCGTGCCGCTGCAGCTTCCGACCACGCTCGAGGGGATCGTCGCCGAGCGCCTCGACGAGCTCGACGCTCCGGCGCGCGCGCTGCTCCAGTGGCTGGCCGTCGCCGGCGACGGCGTGGACGAGGAGGACCTGGCGGAGCTTGCGAACGCGACGGCGGCGGAGGTCCGGGAGTGGCTCGAGAGCCTCGTGCGCCGAGGCTTCGTGGAACGTCGCGGCGCGGGCTTGGCCTTCACGAGCGCCATCTTCCGCGAGGTGCTCTACGAAGCGACGGAGCCCGCGGACCGGGCGCCGCTCCATCGGCGCGTGGCCGGGCGCCTGCGGCGCATTTCGTCCCGGCCCGGCGGACGGCTGGCGCGGCACCTGGCCTTGGCCGGCGACCGGGACGAAGCGGCGGCAGCGTACCTCGAGGCGGCCGAGGGAGCCCGGCGGGCGCACTCGAACCGGGAGGCGCTGCGCTTCTTCGGGAGGGCCCTCGCGCTCTTGCCGCCGGACGACGTGGAAGGACGCTTCGCGGCCCATGAGGGGCGGGAGGGCATCTACCGCTTCCTCGGCCGGGACGAGGAGCGGGGGCAGGAGCTCGCGGCGCTCGGCCGCCTCGCGGCCCAGGGGGGGCCCGGGCGCCGGGCGAGCGCCTGGCTCCGAACCGTACGCGAGCGCATGGACCAGCAGCGCTTCGCGGAGGCGCTCGCGAAGCTGCCGGCCGCGCGGAAGGCGGCGCTCGAGAGCGGCGAGCTGGCCGCGGAGCTGGACGCGGACCGCCTCGAGGCGGAGATCGCCCGGCACCTCGACGACGGCGACCGGTCGCTGGCCGCCGTGGAGCGGGGCCTGGCCCGGGCCGGCGACTCGCGCGAGCTCCTTCCGGCGCGGGCCGCGCTCCTGGTGCAGCGCGCCATCGTGCAGCGGCGCCTGGGCCAGGTGGCGGCGAGCTTGCGTGCGTACGCGGAGGCCCTGGTGATCTTCCGGCGCCTCGGCATCCGGCGCAGCGAGGCCTTCGCGCTCAACGGGCTCGGGGTGGCCCTCGCCTCCTCCGGCGACCTCGAGGACGCCCTCATCGCTTTCCGGGCGTCGATTCAGATCGACCGGGAGACCGGCGACCGGCTGCGCCTCGGGCGCAAGCTCTCGAACGTGGGCCAGGTGCTCGACGCGCTCGGGGACCGGGCCCAGGGGCTGGCCTTCGTGCGCCGGGCCCTCGACGTCTTCGAGGTGGTGGACGACGGCGGCGGGCGCTCCGACGCGCTGGCGGCGCTCGCGGACATGCTCATCGACGACGGGGAAGACGTGGACGCCGCGGCCGCGGCCCTCGATGAAGCCCGGGAGCTCGCGAGCCAGGGCGGCGGCGGCTTCGAGGTGGCCCGGGAGCGTGTGGTGCGCGCGCGCCTCGAGCGGCACGCGGGGCGGCACGCGGCCGCGGAGGCCTCAGCCCGCGCCGCCCTCGAAGCCGCGCGGCGCGGGTCCACGGTGAACTACGAGGTGCACGCGCTGGCCGAGCTCGCCTTGGCCCAGGCGGCGCAGGGTACGGGCGGCGCGGAGGCCCTCGCGGCCGCCCGGGCGCGCGTGGCCGACGCCGGGCAGGCGCTCGAGCAGATCGAGCGCGTCCTCGACCGGCTGGCCCGCGCGGCGGCGTCGCTCGGCGACAAGGAGCTCGCGCGCACGCTGCAGCGCGAGGCCCGCGGCCATCTGGAGCGCCGGGCGCAGAGCCTTCGCTCGACGTCCATGCGCCGCCGCTACCTCGCGAGCGCGGCGGCCAAGGCGATCCTTCGCCCCGAGGAGCGCGCGTGAGCCTCGGCCTCGTGCTCAGCGGCGGCGGCGCGCGCGGCGCCTACGAGGCCGGCGTGCTCGGCTACGTGTTCGGTGAGCTTGCGCCGAAGCACGCGCGGCGCCCGTCGCTCCGCGTCATCGCCGGCACGAGCGTCGGCGCCGTGAACGGGGCCTTCGTGGCATCCGTGGCCCACGACCTCGGCCCGGGCGTAGGCCAGCTCGAGGCGCTCTGGCGCGAGCTCCGCCTCGACCAGGTGATGCGCTTCGGCGTGCGGCAGGTCGCCGCGCTGCCCCGCGTGTTCTTCGGCGGCGCGGAGGCGCCGGGGCTCTTCGACGCGACGCCGCTGGTGAAGCTCGTGGGCGAAGGGGTCGATTGGCGCCGGCTCCGGCAGAACCTCCGGGAAGGCGTGCTCGGGGCGCTCGCGGCCACGGCGACGAACGTGCCCACCGGGCGCCCCACCGTGTTCATCGACCGGGCGCCGGGCATCCCGCTGCCGGAGCGCTTCACGCAGCCGCGCGTGGCGATCAAGGCCGTGCGCATGGGGCCCGCACACGTGCTCGCGTCGGCCGCCATTCCCATCGTTTTTCCGCCCATCCGCGTCGGTCGGCAGCTCCACTGCGACGGTGGCCTGCGCTTGAACACGCCCATCGCGCCGGCGCTGCATCTCGGGGCCGAGCGCTTGCTGGTCATCGGCGTGTCCGACCCGGAGCAGGGCGCGCCGCAGGTGCTCCCGGACGACCGCTACCCCGGGGCGACCTTCCTTTTGGGCAAGGTGCTCAACGCCTTTCTCATCGACCACCTGAACTCGGACCTCGCCGAGCTGCGGCGCGTGAACCAGCGCCTTCGCGACGGCGTGGACGCCTTCGGGCCCGGCTACCTGGACGCCATGCGCGCCAAGGCCGAGGCGCGCGGCGAGTCACCGCGGGGCATCGTGCCCGTGGTGAGCGTCCGGCCGAGCGAAGACCTCGGCGGCATCGCGTCGCGGGTGCTCGCGCGCCAGCGCAAGCGCTTCGGCCGGGCCCTCGGCAAGCCCCTGCTGCGCCTCGTGGATGCGGGAGAGGGGCAGGACGCGGACCTGGCGAGTTATCTTCTCTTCGATGGCGCCTACGCCCAGGCGCTCATGGACCTCGGCCGCCGGGATGCGGCGCAGCAACGTGACGAGATCGCGTCACTTCTCTTCGACGGGGCTTCGTCGGGATAACTCGGGACCGCACTGGAATAACTGTGAATCGATCGGTCTTAGTTCCTGGAATCATGCGGCTTTTGGGCGAAAATGCACCTGTTGCGACATGGTGTGAAAGAGCCGTGGGGTGAGTGGGGATCACGTGAAACGGGCCGGGGACGGGCCGTCGCCGGTTGGCGATGAGCCCGTTGACGACGCACCGGTTGACCCGCGCGGCGAGCATCTTCGCCGGGCGCTCGGGGCGCGGGACGCGGCGGCGCGCGTGCGACACGCGGACGCGGGACTCGGCTTGAGGCTGGCACCGGCGTGCCTCGATCCCGAGGTGGGCATGCTGCTCGAGCGCCAGCGCTACCTCGGGCACCTCGAGCTCGGGGACCTGGAAGCCGCGGAGGCGGCGGCGGCGCGCATGGTGGCGAGCGGCGCCATGGCGGACGTGGCGAAGCACGACCACGCGCGGGTGCTGCTCGCCCTGGGGCGTCGGGACGAGGCCATCAGCGCGCAGCGCGCGGCGGCGGCGGCGGCGCCGCGGGCACGGCGCTCCTTTCATCTATGGTGTGCGGCGACCTTCGAAGCCGGCGGCGGGGACCTCGAGGGCGCGCTCGAGACGCTGGCGGCGGCGCGCCGCGTCTCGACGCGCG
>JBCCAW010000832.1:0-1784 GCA_039814655.1 Myxococcota bacterium
CGGGCGCGCTCACGGCCGGCCCCGGGGCCTCGGCGTGCCGGGCTTCTGGCGACTCCTCCTCAGGCGCCGGGGCGCTCTCGCGCCAGGAGGCGAGCTCCGCGAGCGCTTCGG
Organism: Myxococcota bacterium; assembly: GCA_039814655.1. Classification (GTDB taxonomy): domain Bacteria; phylum Myxococcota_A; class Polyangia; order Polyangiales; family Houyiibacteriaceae; genus CALCTH01. The sequence goes on from JBCCAW010000832.1 coordinate 112, forward strand.
CAACCTCGCTCTCCTCGACCTCGTCCGGGTTCTTCTCGGCCGTGGGCACGAGCTCGTCCATCACGATGCGTTCCGCGGCCTGCAGATCGCCCCCCTCGACGGCCAGCCGGGCCAGCTCGCGGTACGTCCGCACGTGGTCGGCTACGTCCCAGGTCATCTCGATGCGGGCCCGAAGACCTTCCACCAGCGCCCTCCGCGCGCGCTCTCCCTCCTGTGGGTCCCTTTCGCGGAGCACGGCCTGTAGGCGCCGAAGCTCCGGGTACACGGTGCTTCGGCCCGTCGCCCTCCAGAGCCCGTGCAGTCGGTCGAAGGCGCGGTCGGGGCTGCCCATGCGCCCCTCCAGGAGCGCCGCGCCGGCGAGCTCGAGGTCCACGCGGCGGTCGACCACCCGCTGCTGGTCCGCCAGCAAGGCGTAGGCCTCGGCCAGCGGCGCCCAGCGGCCCGTCACTGTCGCCAGGCGCTCCAAGGCGTGAAGTATGGCTCCCGCCGCCGGCGCCTCGCGGAACGCTCGTTCGTAGGCTTCGAGGGCGGCGTCGGCCGCTCCGGCGCGCTCGAGCCAGCGCGCCTCCCGATAGACCACGCCTCGCCGTCCGTGCCGACCCACCGAGAGGCTACGCAGCGCGGCGGAGGTGGCCGACGCGCCCTCGACGTCGCCGGCGGCGAGCGCGAGTCGCTCGAAGGTGAGCACGAGCGCCGGCGACCTGACGCCGTCGGCGAGCGCGCGGCGCACGATTTCGAGGGCCTCGGTTGCTTCGCCGAGGGTCTCGTCGGCGAGCCGCACCGCCCGCTCCGTTGCCGCGGCACGCCGGACCGGCGGGGCCGTCACGTCGGCGGCGATGGACTGGAGGAAGGCGACGGCCTTCGCGGCCTGTCCCGCCGCCACCAGCACGCCCGCGGCCTCGCGCACGCGACCCTCGGGCTCCGGGGCCTCGGCGATGGCCTGGAGTAGAAACCCCTCCGCGGCCGGGTCTTCGGCGCGGGCGGCGACGGCGGCCAGGCGGAGCAGCGCGTCGTGTCGTTCCGCGTCCGAGGACCGTTCGAGCTCGAGGCTCAGCACGGCGAGCAGCCGCGGCGTCTCGCCATGCGCCGCGTAGAGTTCGGTGAGCCGCGCGAGGGGCCCCGCGGCGTGGGCGTCGATGGCCAGCGCGCGCAGGTGGGCCCGGACCTCCCCGGCCGCCGAGCCCTGCGCGCGGTGAAGGGCGGCGAGCTGCGCGAGCGGCTCCAAGCGTGAGTCCCGGGGTGCCCAGGCCACGCGGCGCTCGAGAAGCGCCAAGCGAAGCTCCGGTGCATCCGGCGACACCAGCTCGAGCAGCCCGGGACGCCCGAGCGTATCGGCGGCGGTGAGGGCGAGCTGGGTGGCGTCGTCGCCGGCCCCGGCGTCCGTCAGCCCTTCGATGGCGGCGACGACGCGTCCCTCGAGGCCCGGGGCAAATGCACCGCCGCTCGCGTGCAGAGCCCAGGCGCCGGCCGAAGCGAGCGCGCTCGTGGCCCGCGGGCTCGTCGTGAGGGCGAGGTCCAGGGCCTCCATGGCGCCGCCGATATCCAGCGGTGCGAGGCTCCGCCAGCGCGCCACTTCCTCGTCAAGGCGGGGGTCGCCGAGCGGGCGGGCCAGGCGCGCCGCGGCGGTCGCCCGGCGCGGGGAGTCGCCGAGCACGCCGTGGGCCCGGGCCAAG
>JBCCAW010000797.1:0-2025 GCA_039814655.1 Myxococcota bacterium
CAAGGGCAAGCGCCACAAGGGCGACGAAGGCCAGATGGGGAAGAACGAGGCCAAGAAGACCAACAATCGCTACGCGATCGAGGGTCCGGCGGAGAACGAGAACCCGCAGATGGCCCGCGAGCAGGCCCGCGAGCAGGCCCGCAACGCGGGTATTCTGGGGACGCTCCGCGCCATGAGCGGCGCCTGGAACTCGCCCACCTCGCCCTTCGGCGCGGACACGGCCATCGGCTCGGACCCCATGAGCGCGCTCGGTGCGCTCATGGGTGACGCCATCGGTGAGAACGCCGGCTTCGGCGGGCTCGGTCTGCGCGGCACGGGCCGCGGCGGCGGCGGCACCGGCGAGGGCACCATCGGCCTCGGCAACCTCGGCACCATCGGCCACGGCGGCGGCGGCGGATCGGGCAGCGGCTACGGTCGAGGCGCCGGCGGCTTCCGCGGGCGCGCGACGCGCGTGCCCATGATTCGCAGCGGCAACGCCGAGGTGCGCGGCAGCCTCTCCAAGGAGGTCATCCGCCGCGTCATCCGGCGCCACATCAACGAGGTGAAGTTCTGCTACGAGCAGGAGCTCAACGCGCGCCCGGACCTCGAAGGCCGCGTGAAGGTGCGCTTCATCATCTCCCCGACGGGGTCCGTGCAGACGGCCATGGTGGCGCAGTCCACGATCGGCTCTAACCGCGTCGAAGGGTGCATCGCCCAGGCCGTGCGACGCTGGACCTTCCCGGCGCCGGACGGCGGCGGCATCGTGGTCGTGAACTACCCGTTCATGCTCCAGTCCAGCGGCGGCTGAGCGCTCGCCGCGGGCGAGCCACGAGAGGGGCGACGTGGAGACCGGGCTTTCCCGGCCTCCCGTCGCCTTTCGCGGTTGAGTGGCGACCGGCCCATTGGCTACTCTCCGATCCTGATATGTCTCGTGATCTCACGCGCCTTCCGCGGCGTCACGGTGGCGCCCGACGTGGCGCCCCCCGCACCTTCACTCTTGCGCTCTCCGTGCTCGCCATGGGCGTGCTCACCGGGGGGAACTGCTCGCGCGCGCGCGTCGAGTCCATCAGCGCGATGAACGAGGGCATCGTCTACGCCCAGAGCCAGCGCACCATCGACGCCATCAAGAAGCTCGAGCGAGCGACGGCCATCGATCCGTCGAACGACCAGGCCTTTTACAACCTGGCCCTCGTGCACATCGAGTCGCGCAGCTTCGAACGCGCGAAGGACGCGCTTCGACAGGCCATCACCGTGAACGGGGACGTGGCCGGCTACCACGAGAAGCTCGGCACCGTATTGACGCAGCTCGAGGAGCCGGATTGGGCCGGGGCCAAGGAAGCCTTCGAGGCCGCCATCGCCAAGGACCCGGAACTCTTCAAGGCCTACTTCAAGCTCGCCCAGGTGCACGAGGAGCTCGAAGAACCGCAGGAAGCGCTCCAGCGCTACACCGAGTGCATCGAGCACGGCCCGCGCTTCGTGGAGGCTTATGCGGCCCTCGGGCGCCTCTACGCCACGCCGCGCTACCCGGACCTCCACTACTACGACGAGGCCGTGCAGGTGCTCGAGTCGGGCCTGGAGGTCTCCATGCAGGGCACGGAGGAGGAGGCGCGGCTGCACCATCTCCTCGGCACCGTCTACCAGGACCAGGGCCAGTTCGACGCGGCGATTCGCGAGTTCCGTGCGGCCCTCGAGGTGGTCCCGAGCATGCCCGACGCGCTCTTCAGCCTGGGCATGGCCTTCGCGTACACCGGCGACAAAGAAGAGGGGCGCCGCTTCCTCAAGAAATTTGTGGACTCCGCCGGTGAGAACGTACCGCCTCACTACCGCAAGGCGGCCCAGGACCGGCTCGTCGAGCTGGGCGTGAACTGAACTCGACGTCCGCGCCTGAGCGGCGACTGGCGGCGTCAGGACCTACGCGGGCGAGGGCCCGTGGAAGCGAGAGCCATGTCCGAACACGATCACGAAGAGATCGAGGGCGAGGAGAGCGGCAGCCAGGAGGGCGCGACGGCCGAAGAGGTCGCCTCACCCGCGGAAGCCTCCGGGGAC
>JBCCAW010000556.1:0-4028 GCA_039814655.1 Myxococcota bacterium
GACGTCGTCGCGCTCCAGGAGACGCGCGCCCATCCCGAGCAGCTCGCGCCGGAGCTTCGACGTCCGCCTCGCTGGCATACGCACTTCGTGGCCGCGGAGCGCAAGGGCTACAGCGGCGTGGGGCTCTACGCGCGGCGCGCGCCGGACGCGGTCGAGACGTCCCTGGGCGACGCGGCCATGGACGCCGAGGGGCGGGTCCAGATCGCCCGCTTCGGTGCGCTGACCCTCGCCAACGTCTACTTCCCCAACGGGTCCGGCAAGAACCGGGACAACGGGCGCGTTCCCTTCAAGCTGGCCTTCTACCGGCGCCTCTTCGAGCGGCTCGAGCCGGCGCGGGCCGCCGGTGAGCGCATACTCGTGCTCGGCGACTTCAACACCGCCCACCGGGAGATCGACCTGGCGCGGCCCAAAAGCAACACCAAAACGAGCGGCTTCTTGCCCGAGGAGCGAGACGAGTTGGGCCGCTGGCTGCGCGCCGGCTGGACCGACACCTTCCGGGAGCGGCACGGCGACCGCGAGGGCGCCTACACCTGGTGGAGCCAGCGCTACGGCGTGCGCGAGAAGAACATCGGCTGGCGCATCGACCTCGTGCTCGCCTCGCCCGGCGCCCTGCCCTTTCTCCTCGACGCCCGGATCCACCCCCAGGTGCTCGGCTCGGACCACTGCCCCATCAGCGTGGACCTCCGGCCGGACGTCACGGAGGAGGCGAAGCGGGGCCCGCGTTGAGGGAGTGCACCGGCGCTGCTAGCCTGCGCAGGCCGCGGCACGGCACGGAGTCAGCCTTCTGCAGCAGACCATTCACGGGAACACCTCGGGCCTCGCGCCTTCGGAGCTCAAAGCGCTCCAGCGCATCTACCGGCGCCGCGTTCCCTTCGACCGCCTGACCACTCCCGAGCTCACGCGGAGCCTCGTCGAGGTGTCCCGCGGCACGGGCCGACAGGTCGGCGTGCTCGTGGACCGCACGGGCTCGGTGCATCACGTCATCGTGGGCGACGCCTCGAAGCTCATGCTTCCGGACGTGGGTCGCTTCCGCGGCGGCGAAGGGCGCTTGCGCGGCTTGCGCCTGATTCACACGCACCTGGGCAACGAGCCGCTCAGCCGCGACGACATCGTCGACCTGACGAAGCTGCGCCTCGACCTCGTGGCCGCGATCTGCCTCGCGCCCGGCGAGGTGGGCCCCACCTGGGTCTACTACGGCCACTGCCAGCCCGTGGCGCCGGGCTCGAACGACAAGCCCTACAAGACCTTCGGTCCGCTGAGCTATGCGCGCGCCGAGCTCGACGTCGGCGCGCTCGTGGCCGCCCTCGAAGAGGAGTTTGCGCGTCAGGCGCGGGCGCGGCCCGTCCTCGCCAAGGACGGCCGCGCGATGCTCGTGCACGTCACGGACAAGCGCCGGGCCCTCGGCGCGGAGGATTCGCTCCGGGAGCTCGACGAGCTGGCGCGAACCGCCGGCGTCGAGGTCGCCGACCGCATCCTCCAGGTGCGCGACCGCGTCGACGCGAAGTACGTGCTCGGGCGCGGCAAGCTCGAGGACGTGGTCATCCGGGCCATGCAGCTCGACGTCACGGTCCTCCTCTTCGACCGGGAGCTGACCCCGGCCCAGGCGGCGAACATCGCGCGCATCACGGACCTCAAGGTCCTCGACCGCACCCAGCTCATTCTCGACATCTTTGCCCAGCGGGCCCAGTCGAAGGACGGCAAGCTGCAGGTCGAGCTCGCGCAGATGAAGTACCTCCTGCCGCGCCTCGGGCAGAAGGATGACGCGCTCTCGCGGCTGACCGGGGGCATCGGGGGTCGCGGCCCGGGTGAGACCGTGCTCGAGATCGGCCGGCGCCGGGCCCGGGAACGCATCACGCGCCTCGGCCGGCAGCTCAAGGGGCTCGAGAAGCAGCGCAAGCAGCGCCGCGCGCGCCGGGCCCGAAGCGGCGTGCCCGTGCTCGCCATCGTGGGCTACACGAACGCGGGCAAGAGCACGCTGCTCAACAGCCTCACCGGCGCGAACGTGCTCGCCGAGAACAAGCTCTTCGCCACCCTCGACACGCGTACGCGACGCGCGCGGCTGCCGAGCGGCCGTGACGTGGTGCTCAGCGACACCGTGGGCTTCATCCGGGACCTGCCAAAGGACCTCTTCGCCGCGTTCCGGGCCACCTTCGAAGAGGCGGCGGACGCGGACGTGTTGCTCCACGTCATCGATGCGTCGGACCCGGCCCACGACGAGCACCTGGCGACCACCGAGGGCCTGCTCAAGCAGCTCGGCCTCGAGGAGATCCCGCGCCTCGTGGTGTTCAACAAGGCCGACGCCCTCGATGCGCGCCGGGCCGCCGTGCTCGCCGCCGAACATGACGGCGTCGCCGTCAGTGCGCTGGACGGACGCACGCTAGCGCCGCTCTTGCACCGCGTGGACCGCATGCTCGCCAGGCAGCCGGGCCTCAGGCCCCAGGCCGCCAGCGCCTGAGCGGACCGCGGCCCTCCGCGCTACTCGCCTTCGCCCGAGCGACCGGCCGTCTTCGCGTGGCGCCGCGAGACCGCGAGCGCCTCGGAGCGGCTGACGATGTCGTAGGCGCCGAGGATGCCGACCACCTCGTCGCCGTCCACGAGCGGGACCTTGGACGTGACGAGCCATCGCGTCCCCGTCCCCCGCTCGTCCTGACGCTCCAGGATGTTCAGGCGCGGCTGCGCGGACCCCATGACGGCCTCGTCGTCCCGGCGGAACTTGGCCCCCTGGCGGGACCAGGCGATCTCCGCATCCGTGTCGATGCGGCCCACCAGCGCGTCGAGGTCGAGGCCCGCGTCGGCGGCGAAGGCCAGGCTCGCCCCGAGAAAGACCGAGCTCCGGTCCTTCCAGAACACGCGGAGCTGCGGTCGACGTTTCGAGAGCGCTTCGAGCGTCTCCCAGAAGGCGTGCAGGAGCTGCACGTCGCCGAGGAGGCTCTCCTCGGAGAGCTGAACGCGCGGCGGGTCTTCCCAGCTCGACCAGGCGCGCTCGCCGAGCAGGTTCAGGCCGCGCGCAAGCGGGCCCGCGTAGGCCAGGGAGGCCTCGAACCAACGGCTCGTAGCGGGCGACGAAGAGCGGGACATGAAAAGCGGGGCAGCCTGTTAAGGCGGGACGGCGCCGAGGAGCGATTCTGAACCGGTGGGCGGTTCGGATCGTCCCCGGCGCGCCTCCACCGGCCGGCGGCGGCGGCGCGAGCTGCGAGGGCGCCACCCGAAGGCCGCGCGTCTGCTAGCATGCCGCGCCGTGAGAGTGCCCGCCACGCTTGCCGTCTTGCTCGCCGCCTGCACGCCGCAGGGGGACCCCTCCATCGGCGCGGAAGGCTTCCGTGACGACTTCGAGCGCGAGAGCCTCGGTGACCTTTGGCTCAACACGGGCGGCTCCTACCGCATCGTCGATGGCGAGCTCATGGTGCGCGGGGCCCGCAACAAGCCGCTCTGGCTCCGCCGTACGCTGCCGCGGGACGTGCGCATCGAGGTCGACGTGCGCTCCGAGAGCCCGGAGGGGGACATCAAGCTCGAGGTCTTCGGGGACGGGACGAGCCGCGCGACGACGGACAGCTACACGGCGACGAGCTACGTCGTGATCTTCGGTGGCTGGAACAACACGACGAACCTCATCGCGCGCCTGGACGAGCATGGGCAGGACCGCGCCGTGGGTCCCCGGCGGCGCGTCGAAAAGGGGCAGACCTACCGGCTCGTGATCGAGCGCCGCGGCGACGTCATCGAGGCGACCGTTGACGGCGAGCGGCTCGCGCGACTCGAGGACGACGAGCCCCTCGAGGGCCGGGGGCACGACCATTTCGCCTTCAACGACTGGCAGGCGGAGGTCTACTTCGACAATCTCGTAATTACGCCGTTGTAGACCGCGGGACCCGAGCGGAGGATGAAGAACAGCGAGTACGATGCCTGGATCTCGGAGACGAGCGGTCGCATGGACCGGCTCAAGGCGAAGTACGAGCAGTACTTCCAGGGCATCGAGCGCATGCCTCCGGGAGACGAGCGGGACAAGCTCGGGCGGGTGATCCGCGAGCTGC
>JBCCAW010000024.1:0-21473 GCA_039814655.1 Myxococcota bacterium
CCCGTGACGTGGTCGAGCAGCCCTCGCGCTTCGCCCATGGCGCCGCGTGCTTCGACGGCGATGGCGGCTCCCTCTTCGAGGATCTGCTGCACGTCTTCGCGCTGCTCCGGACCGAAGGCCTCACCCGCTTCGCCGACCAAGCTCCGCACGTCGGCCAGAATGGGGTCGAGGTCCCGCTCGGCGCTGACCAGCACCCGGTCCAGGTTGCGGAGCGAGCGCCGCACCTGCGGCGAGTCCAGCGTGCCGTTCGCCGTCGCGAGGAGCGCGTTCGTCTCATCCATCGCCGTCTCGACCTTCGCGATGATGCGGTCGATGCGCTCGTCGTTCTCCGAGAGGGTCTTGTCGAGCTCGGCGAGCACGTTCGTGATGTGGTCCAGCAGCCCGCGGAGTTGCGTCCGGCGTTCGCGAAGGAAACGCGTCGTGCCCTCGAGCAGCTCGTAGATGAGCGCGAGGGCCAGGTCGAGGCGCGGCGGGTCCACGCCTTCGACGACGGCGCCCTCCTCCAGCGCGGGCCGCGCCGGGTCGCCGGGGTCGATGCTCACGAGCTGTTCGCCAAGCACGCTCTGGCTCGTGACGTAGAAGAGCGCGTCCTCGTGGATGGTGTCCTGCACCTCCCGGTCGAGCTTCAGGTGCAGGCGAATCAGTGGCCGGCGGCCCGTCGCTTCGTCGAGGCGACCGCCCATGTAGAGAACCTCGTCGACGCTCCCGATGCGAATGCTGCCGACGTTCACCGGCGCGCCCGGCTTGATGTTTCCCGGGTTGTCGAAGTCCGCGTAGAGCGAGTACTTCGCGCCGAGGTCCACGCCGCCGAGCACCGCGAGGAAGACCGCGAGCAGACCCACCGCGAGCAGGATGAGCAGCCCCACCCGCGCTTCCACGCCGAGACTCTTCATACCTCCATCGGGCCTTCCGCCTCGCCGCGCACGAACTGGCGGACCACCGGGTCGTCGCTCGCGCGGAACTCCTCGGGCGTGCCCAAGAAACGCACGCCGCCTTTGTACAGCATGGCGACGCGGTCGGCGATGCCGAAGATGCTCGTGAGATCATGGCTCACGACCACGGCGGTCACGCCTTCCTGCGCGCAGAGCGTCGCGATGAGCTGGTCCGTGCGCCGGGCGCTCACCGGATCGAGGCTCGTCGTCGGTTCGTCGAAGAGCACCACCTCCGGCTCCAGGGTCAGGGCGCGGGCGATGGCCACGCGCTTGCGGAGCCCGTCGCCGAGCGCTGCGGGCAGCGCATCGGCGAAGCGCTCCATGCGCACGGCCTCGAGGCGACGGCGCGCCTCCGCGAGGGCGTCCGGCATGGCCATGCGGCGGTGCTTGCGGAGCGGCAGCGCGACGTTCTCGGCACAGGTCATCGAATCGAAGAGCGTCGACGACTGAAAGACCATGGCGCAGCGTTTGCGAACGGGCCGGAGCGCGTCCTCGCTCAGCCGGCTCACCTCTTGGTCGCCGAGGAACACGTCGCCGGCGTCCGGTCGCAGCAGGCCCACGAGGTGCTTGATGAGCACGCTTTTGCCGACGCCGGAGGCTCCGACGATGAAGAAGCACTCGCCGTCCTCGATGCGCAGCGTGACCCCCGCGAGCACCTCCTTGGTCCCGAAGCGTTTGTGGACGTCGACGAAGCGAATGGCCATGCGGGCGGCCTCAGAGCGCCGGGAGCAGGAAGTAGCCCGCGGTGCTGAGCAGCACGTTGAGCACGATGATGGCGAAGCAGCTCCCCACCACGGCCTCCGTCGTCGCGCGACCGACGCCCTCGCTCCCTCCGAAGGCCGAGAGACCCCGCTCGCTCGATACGAGGGCGATGGCGCCGCCGTAGGTCGCGCACTTGGCCAGGCCGAGGGCCACGTCGCCGCCGTTCAGGAGCGCGGTGCTGGCGAAGGTCCGGGCTTCGATGCCGAAGGCGAGCTGGCCGACGACCACGCCCGCGCCGAAGGCGACGAAGCCGCCGATGACGAGCACGACCGTGCCCATGACCACGCACGCGACGAAGCGCGGGACAACCAGCGTCTCCACGGGATCGGCGTTGTTCATGCGGAGCGCGTCGACCTGCTCGGTCACGACCATGGAGCCGATCTCCGCGGCGATGCCGGCCCCGACGCGCGTCGCGAGTGGGAGCGCGCCCACACTGGCGGCCAGATCGCGGACGAGCAGCTTCGTGAAGGTCGCGCCGACCTGCGAGAGATCCGGGAGAATCTCCTGGCTCTGAAGCGCCGTCTGAAAGCTGATGATGGCCCCGATGAAGGCCATGGTGACGACCATGAAGGGCATGGAGCGGTTGCCCACGGAGTGCATCTGCGTCGCCAGCGCGCGCCGGGCCGCCGCGCTCCGCCCCTGGCGAGGGAAGGTCATCTCCAGCGTGCGCGCGGTGAGCTCCACGGTCTGCCGGAGCTGCCATCGCAGCGCGGCCGAGCTGCCGGGGGTGGGGATCGCTTCGGCCATCAGGGCAGGAGGAAGGTCGAGAGGTAGTCGGTGATGAAGATGCCCGCGGCGCTCGCGACGACGCTCGCGTTCACCGCGCGTCCGACGCCGGGAGCGCCGCCGCGCACGCGGAGCCCGTAGAAGCAGCTGGCCAGGGCGATGCCCACGCCGAAGAGCAGCGCTTTGAGGAGCCCGACGAGCAGGTCCCAGCTCTCGAGGCGCGAGAGCGCCGAGTCGAGGAACTGCGCGAAGGTCACATCGAGGAGCACGTGCGCCACGCCGAGGGCCCCGAGGAGCGCGACCGCGTCGCCGAGGACCACCAGGGCCACCATGGTGAGGGTCATGGCGACGACCCGGGGCAGCACCAGGTAGCTCACGGGGTCGATGGCCAGCGCGCGGAGGCCGTCGACCTGCTCCGTCACCACCATGGTCGCGAGCTCGGCGGTGTTGTTGGCACCGACCCGGCCGTTGAAGATGAGCCCGATGAGGAGCGGGCCGAGCTCCCGGAAGGTCACGAAGGTGGCGAAGAAGCCCACGAAGTCCTTGGCCCCGAACTGCTCCACGAAGGGAGCCGCCTGGAGCACCATAATGCCGCCGGTAAAGGCCGCCGTCGCCGCGACCACGGGCACGCTGCGCACGCCCATGCGGTACAGATGCCGCAGCAGCTCCACGCGATCGAGGCCGCCGGACTCCGGGCGCGCGGCGCGGCCCAGGTCGCGCGCCAGCAGGGCGAGGCCGCCGATCTGCGTGAGCAGCGCGAGCGCTTGCCGCCCCAGGAAGGCCGGGAGCGCGAGGCCCCGCGCGCCGGGGCTCAAAGCGGCCCCTCGAGCGTTCCGTGAACGAACTGGTGCACGACGGGGATCGGGCTCGCCCGTGCGTCGTGCGCGGTCCCTTCGAAGACCACGCGGCCTTCGTGGAGCATCACCACGTGGTCGGCGATGGTGAGCACGCCGCCCACGTCGCTGCTCACGACCACGGCCGTGCCGCCGGTGGCGCGCTGCTCGCCCTTCACGAGGTCGTAGATCTTCTGGCTCGTCACCGGGTCGAGGCCTGCCGTGGGCTCGTCGTAGAGCACGAGCGCCACGTCCGCCACGGTGGCTCGCGCGAGGCCGACGCGCTTTTTCTGGCCGCCGCTGAGGTCCCGCGGCTGCCGCGTCTCCAGCCCGGGCAGGGCTACCTTGGCGAGACGCTCCGCGACGCGCTCGGCGATGGCCGCCTCGGAGAGCGATGCGTCCCCGCGGCGAAGCGGAAAGGCGACGTTCTCGCCGACGCTCACGTCGAAGAGCGCGTTGTTCTGAAAAAGCATGCCCATGCGCGCCCGCACCGGACCCAGGGCGCGCTCCGCGAGCGTGTCGATGCGTTGACCGAGCACGTGCACCTCCCCGCCATCCGGTCGCAGCAGCCCGGCCATGAGCTTGAGCGTGGCGCTCTTGCCCACGGCCGGCGGGCCGATGAGCGCATGAATCCGCCCCGCTTCGAGGCGCAGGTCGAGGTCCCGGAGCACGGCCTTCGCCCCGAAGGCGAGCATGATCCGGCGCAGCTCGACGGCCACGCCGGTCTCCGGGCGGAGCTCGGCCGGGGCGGAGGAGGGCACCCCCGGTGAGTACCACTTCCCCGCGTGCACGCGGCTCGTTCGGTGGGGTCTCGTGACCCGCGGAGCGGGTGCGCCTCGGCCGCCGTGGGGTGGCCAGACCCCCCAAACGCAGGTTCGGGACACGGAAACACGACGAAAAGAGCGAGGTATGACTCCTGCATACCCCTTCGGACGTGAGCTCCTGGGTCTCCCGGTTTTCCCTCGTCGTGCTGGTCTCGGCCTCGGCCGTCGTCGCGGCGGCGTGCAGTGAGGACTCTTCGCCGGCGTGTAGCTCCGACGCCGATTGCTCCGGTGCGCTGCCGCTCTGCCAGTCCGGGGCCTGTGTGGCGTGCCGTTCCAGCCGCGACTGCGCGGAGGGCGAGCGCTGCGTCGACTTCGTCTGCGAGGCGGCGGGTGGGGCCGCCAGCGAGTGCGACGACGACGGCGATTGTCCGGCGGACCGCCCGCGTTGCCTCCGCGGCGCGGACGAAGGCGTGTGCATCGCTCCCTGCGCGGAGGACGACGAGTGTCCCGGCGGCGCATGTCTCGATGGGACCTGCCAGTCCTGTGACCCCAACCCGCGCTCGCGGCTCCTCACGGACCCTTGCGTCTGCGACCAGGACTGCCTCGGCCTCGCCTCGCGCTGCGAGGGCGGCATCTGCGAGGGCGACTGCACCGACGTGGGGTGTCCGCCGGGCCTCGAATGCGCCGGCGACCCGGCGAGCTGCGTCGTGTGTGCGGACGTCACGCGCGCGGCCGGCGAGGCGTGCGGCTGCGACAGCGAATGCGCCGGCGCGCTGGTCTGCGTCGGCGGTCGCTGCGGCGAGCGATGCCAGTTCGACGAGACCTGCGGCCGGCAGGAATGCGGGCACGAACTGGCCGCGCCCGCGACCTGCAGGGACGTCGACGCGGCCTGCTTCCGCGCCGGCGACGCGCCGCTCGGCCAGGAGTGCACGTGCAACGCGGACTGCGCCGCCGCCGCGCCCTTCTGCGTCGGTTTTGTGGCCGGAGGCGCCCGGGGCTTCGCGTGCAGCCAGCTCTGCGGTCCCGAGCAGCCCTGCCCCGATGGCTTCAACTGCTGCGGCATTGGCGCGCAGCGCTACTGCCTGAGCCCAAGCACCGCCGAAGGCGCGGGAGCGACCTGTGATTGATCGGTCGCGTCCAGAGGGAGGAACCATGATGCGTCTGGTCGTCGTGTGGGGGCTCCTCGCGGCCCTTGGTTGCGCCGAATCCGTGACTTCCGAGTCGACGTCCGTGGCCAATCTCTCCCGGACCGAGACCCCGGTCCTCCTGCTTCCCGAGCCCTACATGCGCTCGGCCGCGGTGATGGCCGAGGCGCGCTGGTTCGCCATCGACACCACGGAGGAGGGTCTGAACGTGCACCTTCACGGAACGCATGCCTTCGTCGAGGCGCCGGCCGGTGCGCTCGGCGAGCCGCCCGCGCCGAACGCCTCGGTGCGGGGGAACCCGGCGTACAACTACGTCGAGGAGAGCGTCCGGGTCCTCACCTGGATGGAGCAGGGCGCGGCCTACAGCCTCGACCTGGTCTGCCCCTCGGAAGGCGACGCGCGCTGCGCGGACGAGTCCTTCATCGTCGAGCTGGCTTCCCAGACGGAGCCGGTCCGATGAGGGTGCCTCTCGCCGTCGCCATCCTCTTCGGCTTCACGAGCCTCGCGAGCGCCCAGATCGTGGCGAACCCCGCAGGGGCCCTCGTCGCCGGCAGCGGCACGGGTCGCGTCGACGCCCGCAACTACGCGCCGGGAATGCGCTTCCCGCTCCGGGATCTCGGCTGGCTCAACTCGCAGGTTTACGGCGTCGGCGGCTACCTCGGCCCCTCCGGCGGGCAGTGCGACGCGCGAAACTACTCCTTTCCCTGGGTCGACAATTACTGCGAGACGCGCAGCTACGGCATGACGCTCTGCCCGACGGGGCGCGGGCACCAAGGGCAGGACATCCGCCCTTCGACCTGCGCGAACGACACGCATCCCGCCGTGGCGGCCGCGGACGGAACCGTCACCCGGGTGGGCTACGTCACCGCGGTCGTGGCAGCCGACGGGACCCGCTACGAGTACCTGCACATGAGTCGCCACCAGGTGAGCATCGGCCAGACCGTGCGCTGCGGCGACGTGCTCGGCTACGTCTCGAACCTCAACGCCGCCGGCGTCGCGTACACGACCTACCATTTGCATTTCAACATCCGGCAGGCCTACGCCGGGCGCGGCGCCGAGTACATGCCGCCCTACGGCGCCCTCCTCGACGCGGGGAGGCGCCTTGGGACGGCCGCCGAATGCAGCGCGGCGATGCCGGCCCTGGACGGGGGCACCGGCACCGACGGAGGCATGCCCGACGCGGGCGGCCCCGGGGCCAGCTGCTACTCGTCGACGCTCGGGCGCTCCGTGGGCAGCGGCGAGTGCGTTCAGGTCGAGGCCGGCGCTTGTGGCGCCGGCGAGTGCGGCGTGTGGCAGTGCGTCGACGGTCGCTGGAGCTGTCCCGTGGCGTCCTGCGCCGAGACCTTCGCGCACCCCATGTGCGACTCGCCGGAGCCGCCCGCCGGCACCTGCCGAAGCACGACGCTCGGACGGGATGTGGTCGACGGCGAGTGCGTCCAGGTCGGCGCGGTGGCGCGACCCGGCGAAGCCGAGATGTGTTCCGCGGGCTGCGGCTGGTACCGGTGCGAGGCCGGCTCCTGGCAGTGCGTCAGCGAAGGCGCCTGCTCCGCGGCCACGAACCCGAACGCGGAGTGTATGGCTCCGATGGCGCGGAGCTGCCGGAGCTCGACGCTCGGGCGCGACGTGGAGGATGGCGTGTGCGTGCAGGTGAACGGCACGCCGCGCCCGGGTGAGGATGCCTCCTGCTCCGGCGGCTGCGGCTGGTACCGGTGCAATGACGGAGCCTGGAACTGCGTCGACGAGAGCTCCTGCGGAGCCGACGCCGTCGGAAACGCGAGCTGCGGAGCGACCGGCGCCGACTGCGCCTCGAGCACGCTCGGTCGCGACGTCTCCCACGGGGACCGGGTGCAGGTCGACCGAACGGCCTGCGGCCGAGAGAGCTGCGGCTGGTACGAGTGCAGCGACGGGCGGTGGGAGTGCACGGAAGGCGCCGGCGGCAGCGGCATGTCCTACGAACACGCCTCCTGCGGTGCGCCGAGCCCGGGGACGGGACCGACGATTCGAGAGGTCGCCGCAAGCCTCGGCTCGAGCTGCAGCACCGATGGCGGGGACGGACTCGGCCGGCAGCTTGCCGAGACGCAGATGTGCCTCTTCCCGGACGCCTTCGTCCGCTTCGCGCCGCACCCGGGGATCACCCTTCGGCATCCGCGCGTCCGTCCCTACGCGCAGGCCACGGCGCGAGACGCGATCCACGCCGCTGCGGCGGTGACGCCCCTCGAGATCAACTCGGCCTTCCGGCCCGTCTCGGACCAGTACCTGCTGTTCGAGAGCTGCACCGGACCCGCCGCGGCGCCGGGCGGCTCGAACCATCAGAGCGGGCGCGCCATCGACGTCCAGAACACCGTCGCGGCCCGGGCCGCGCTGCGCGGCGCCTCCTGCGCCTGGTTCGGCGCCACCGACGCGGTGCACTACGACTGCCCGGGCGCGGACCTGCGCGCGGACGCGGTGCTCGCCTTCCAGCGGCTCTGGAACATCAACAACCCCGGCGACACCATCGCGGAAGACGGCGTGTACGGTCCGGACACGGCCCAGCGCCTCGGGGACGCGCCGGCGGCGGGCTTCGCCCAGGGCGGCTGCGAGCTCTCCGAGTGCGGCGACGCGACCGAGTGCGGCGACTGCCACGACATCGTCGGCTGCGGTTGGTGCCTGAGCACCGGCGAGTGCACGAGCGACGCGGAGGCCGGCGCGTGCGAGCGCTGGGCCCCGGAAGTGAGCGCCTGCATCGCGTGCGACGCGACGGACTGCGAGTCCTGCGCGGCCTCGGGCTTCTGTTCCTGGGGCCCGGGCACCGGCTGCATCAACGATTCGATCCCCTCGGACGTCGCGATGTGCGGCGGCGAGCCCATCGTGAACCCCAGCGGCTGCTGAGCGCGACGTCGGGCGTCCGGCGTCGGGGCGGCCGGTGCCGAGGCGGCCGGTGTCGATGCGGCCGGTGTCGATGCGTTCAGCGTCAGGGCGTCAGGCAGCCGGCGGCGGCGCCTCGTCCTCGGGGACCCGCCGGCGCCGGCGGCTCAGGGCCCAGCTCATGAGAAGGGCGAAGACCACGTTCAGCGCGAGGCTGCCGGCCAGCACCGCCTTCAGCGCGCCGGCGGTCGAGCGCGTCACGGTCACGGGGCCGATGTTCACGAGGCCGCCCTCCGTGGGCTCGGGCGGCGGGGCCGTGGCCACGCCCACCACAGCGACGTCGTCCGCGTCGAGGTCCTCCACGGCACCGGCCACGAGGGCCCGAACGTCGGCCGGGTCGTAAGGCGCGTCCGGGCCGCGATGGCGGAGGAGCACGCTCGCCCGGGGCCGCGGCTTCGCGTCGCCCACGGCGAGGAGCCTTCGCTCCGGGAGCGCGAGATGCACGCGCGCCTCGAGCACCCCGTCAATGGCTTCGAGGCTCCGCGCCAGCTCTCCGCCCAGCGCCGCGACGTAGCGCGCGCGCTCCTCCGTGGCCGTGGGTACGAGGCCACCTTCGCCGAAGACCTCGCGGAGCCCCTCCGGTGCGCGGCGCGGCAGCCCTTCGGCGCGCAGCACGTCCAGCCCCCGGGCCAGGTCGTCGCCGGCGACGCGGACCGCGTAGGTCTCCGCGCCGGCCTCGGGCTCCTTCTGCGCCCCGATGCCGCGGTCATGGAGGGCCACCAGGATGGCGTTCGCGTCTTCCTCCTCGAGGCCGGCCTCGAGCGGTTGGGCGCAGGCGGCGAGGGCGACGAGGGCAGCGGAGAAGCGAAGATGGGCCGTCATTGGTTGGCGTCGAAGCTATAGCGCGCGCCCATGCGCGGCGCGCCGAAGGTAGGGAAGCGGACGCCGCGCACGGCGCTGCGGACGCAGGCCTTGAAGGCGCCGGAGCCGTGTCGCGCGCTCACGCCCATGACCTGGCCGCTCCCGGCGATGGCGATGTCCACGGTGACCTGCCCCGGGCGCTCGCCGCGACCCCGCGCGGGCGCCACGCAGCGGCTGAAGAGGCGGTTCAAGTTGCGGTTCATCACGCCGCTCACATCGCCGGCGGAGAGTCGGCGCTGGCCGCCGTTCATGGTGGCGTCGCCCAGCTCGACGGGAATGGCCATCGCTTGCTCGTAGGACCCGGCGAAGCCCCCCATGATGGCGGGCGCGCCGGACGCACGGGAGCCGCGGCGGCCGCGCGGGGGGTCCGGGAGAATCCCGCCCGTGCCCGTGAGCTCGATTTCTCCCCGCGCGTAGAGGTCGCCCAGGTCCGCGCCGGCGACACTCTCGGCCTCCTGCGCGTCTCGCGTGGCCATGAAGGCGCCGACGGCGCCGAGGATGCCGAGCAGCACGACGGCGGCGATGGCCAGCTTGGTCCGCCCCGAGCGCTTGTCGCTCCGCTCGGCCGCCGCGAGCGCATCGCGGCGGCGTGTGGCTGCGGCCTCGGCTTCGGCCTCGGCCAGGAAGCCCTCGAACTCCTCCCAGGCACCCAGGGGCTCGCGTCGCCCCGTGTCCATGTTGAGTAGCTCGTGCTCGCGCCGCGCGTCGTTCGCGACGCTCAGGTCGACCAGCTCGCGGCCGCTGAAGGGGCCGTGGTCGAGGCCGTCTTTGACGAGCATCCATCGCGGCGCGTCATTCGCCGTGATGTGGGAGAGCACGGCGCCGAGGTCCAGCGCCGAGGCGCGCGGCGCGGCGAGCGGCGCGGCGAGCGGCGCTGGCGGCGCGGCGGGAGGCGCCGGAGGAGGCGCGCTTCCAACGTCGATGTCGATGTCGAGACCGGTGTCCAGACCGGTGCCGTCGCCCGCGGGGCTCCCGGCGTCCTGGCCCGCGAAGGGAGCGAAGGCGCGCTTGACGGCGTCCACGCTCGGGAAACGGGCGCTCGGGTCCGCGGCCAGACAGGTGAGCAGCACCTGGTCGAGGCCGGGCGTCGCTTCGGCATGAACGGTGGAAGGCGGAACGAAGCCCTCGGCGGGGGAACGCCCACTGAGCAGTAGGTAGAGGAGCGCGCCCACCCCGAACACGTCGCTGCGTCGGTCCGCCTCGCCACCGGCGCGCACCTCCGGTGCGAGGCTCGCGTGGGCCGCGCTGGGGAGCGCCTCCGGTCCTCGCGCGGAGAGGACGGCGGCTAGCCACCCGAGGTCCGCGACCTTCATCTCCCCGGAGGAGCTCATCCATACGCTCTCCGGGCCGACGGCACCGTGGCGCGAGCGCGCGTGCACGGCGCTCAGGGCGTCGCAGACGTCGGCCAGGCGCCGGTACACCTCGCTCAGCGGAAGCGCGGCGCCGTCGCCAACCTCGAGCACCTCGGACAGCCGCCGGCCTTCGATCCACTCGCTGGCCACGAAGGGCGACCCATCCGGTGCTTTGCCCACGCCGAAGGTCGCCGCGAGGTGTGCGTGCCGAAGCGCCGCGGCCGTCCGGCACTCGGCCTTGAGCTGCGCGACGCCCGGCGCGTCGAGGAGATCCGCGGGCAGGTGCCGAAGCGCGAGCGCCTTTCCGGTCTTGCTGTCGCTGGCGCGGTACACCTCGCCGAGCTCGTCCTCGGCCACGCGAGCCTCGATTTGGAAGCGACCGCCCACGGTCGTACCCGGCGGGAGCGAACGCGGAAGGGCGCCCGAGGGCGGCGGGTTCTCCATGCGCCCGGGAGCCTATCGAAAGGGCCGCGAGGCTGACAACGCGCGACCCCATCTGGGACGTCGGCGTAGCCGGTCGCGGGGCCCATCGAACGCCGCGCGTGGGGCTACCCGCGGCGGACGGGCCGCGTACGCGAAGGCG
The DNA here is from genome assembly GCA_039814655.1 of Myxococcota bacterium. Classification (GTDB taxonomy): domain Bacteria; phylum Myxococcota_A; class Polyangia; order Polyangiales; family Houyiibacteriaceae; genus CALCTH01. The sequence goes on from JBCCAW010000024.1 coordinate 10,863, forward strand.
CTCACGAACGGGGGGTGCCGGTCCCAGCGTAGGTCAAAACCGAATGCCGTTCTTCGCGCGGTGCTTCAGCCACCGGTACGCGAAGACTCCCGTTGCGCCGGCGCCCACCACCGTGAGCGGTACGGCGCCCAGCGTGGCAGCGGCGACGCCGGTGTGGGCACCCGTCGTTCCGGCGAGGGCGCCCCGCCGGCGAGACTCCTTCAGGACCTCTTTGCGGCCCCCTGAACGCATGTCGGCCATAGGAGCAGCCTACCACGCGTCGGGAGCGTCAGCTTCTCAGCGCCGCGCGGGCTCGACCTTGAGCTCACGCCCCTCGAACTCCTCGCCGGTGAGCGCTTCGCAGGCGTCCTCGACGTCTTCTTCGGGGATCGACACGAAGCTGTGCTTGTCCCGGAGCCGAATGCGGCCGATGTCGTCGCGTTCGACCTCGGCCACTTCGCTGAAGAGCCGAAGCAGGTCGCCCACGCGGACGCCATCGCGGCGGCCGATGTTGACGTAGAGGCGCTCCATGCCCTCCTCGTCTTCGTCGTCGTCGTCGCGCTTCGGCCGCGAGCGCGAGCGTCGTGGCTCGGACTCTTCGGAATCCGCGCGCTCCTTGGCGCGCGGGGCGGGCTTTGCCTCGCGTGCGGCCTCGGTCTCGCGTGCGGCCTCGGTCTCGTCCGCCTCCGGAACCGGCGGCGCCGGCCGCTCGCGCCGCGCGGCCGCGGCCAGCTCGTCGACCTCGGTCTCGGTCTCGGCTTCGGCGCCAAAGAAGGTCTTCACGAGACCGGCAACGATTCGCTCGGCCTCCGGGTGCGTCATGAGGCGCCGGGCCACGGCGTCGTCGATGGCGTTTGGCGCCCCCGGGAAGGCCGCGGCGAGCAGATCGACGCGGTCCTGTTCCCGGCGCGTCTGCGCCTCGCCGGCGCTCGGCAACGATCGCTCGACGGGGAAGATCTTGTACTGAAGCCGGAGGTAGTAGAGCTGGCCGAGCTCCTGCGGCGCCACGAGCGTGACCGCCGTGCCCGTGCGCCCCGCGCGGCCGGTCCGGCCAGTGCGGTGAATGTACTGCTCGAGGTGGTCCGGCAGGCTGAAGTTGATGACGTGCGTGAGGTGCGAGATGTCGATGCCGCGGGCGGCCACGTCCGTGGCCACGAGGAAGCGGCACTTCCCCTCACGGGTCTTGGCCATCACCTTCTCGCGCTCGCCCTGGGGCAGGTCGCCGTTGAGCCACTCGGCCGCGAAGCCCTGGGACTGGAGATGGCCGGCGGTGCGTTCGGTCTCCACCTTCGTGTTGCAGAAGATGATGGCGCTCTCCGGGTCTTCCGCCTCGAGGATCTTCACCAGATCCTTGGCCCGCCCCTTACCGCTGACCATGAAGGCGTAGTGCGTGACGGTGAGCGCGCCCACGGCGTCGCCGCTCAGCTCGAGCTTGAGCGGATCCTTCATGTGCCGCTCGCCCACGCGCATCACGGGCCCGTCGACGGTCGCCGAGTAGAGGAGCGTCTGCCGTTGCTCCGGGAGGAGCTCCAGGATGGCGTGGAGCTCCTTCGCGAAGCCCATGGAGAGCATCTCGTCGGCCTCGTCGAGCACGAGCACGGTCAGCGCCGAGGTGTCCATGGTGCCCCGGCGCAGGTGGTCGAGGACCCGGCCCGGCGTGCCGCTGACGATCTGCGCGCCGTCCTTCAGCTCCCGAACCTGCCGCTCCATGGGCGCGCCGCCGTAGACGGCGGTGGTCCGAAGGTCCTTATGGGCGCCGATCTTGGCCAGCTCTCGCGCGCTCTGCAGCGCGAGCTCGCGCGTTGGCGCGAGGAGAAGCGCTTGCACGCCGGGCTCCTCGCTGACAAGCCGGTCGACGATGGGAATGCCGAAGGCGCCGGTCTTTCCCGTGCCCGTTCGCGCCTGCACGACGACGTCGCGCCCGCTGACGATGGGCGCGTAGGATTCGGCCTGCACCGGCGTGGGTTCGTCCCAGCCCATATCGTCCAGGGCCTTGAGAACGGCGTCGCCGAGGCCGAGGCTGGCGAAGGTGCGGGGGGATTCGGGGGCGGTCTCGCCCGTCTCGGAGGTCATGGGGTCCCTTCGGGGATGGAAGCGCCGGCGCGTAGCGCGTCGAGGAGCGAACCCTCGTCGCGGTCGTAGCGCCGTAGCGTGGTCTCGAGGCGATGGCGGAGCTGAAGCTCGCGCTCGCCGGGGTCGTCGCAGCGAAGGCGAAGCGCCGCGTAGCGGTCGTCCCAGCGCTGAAGAAGCGGGTCAAGCTCTTGCTCGCGGCGGCCCACGTGCCGCTCTGCGGCCGTCACGAGCTCTTCGCGAAGCGTGGTGAACGCAGCGGGACACGGCCCCGTGGGGGCGAGAGCGGCGTCGGCCTCGGGGAAGAACACCTGCGGCACGACCGAGAGAAAGCCGACGGCGGTGATGTAGATCATCAAAGCCCAGTAGATGGCCAGCGCCACGCGCCGTCCGGCGCGGGCAGCGCGCCGGGCGCCGTCGGATTCCACCGCACGCGCGCCCTTGACCAAAGCGCCCCGGTTCTAGCCGTGGGGTAGCGAGGGGTCAATCGGAAGCCGACGGGGCGGCGTCCTCGTTCGGGGAGCGGGTGCCGCCCGCCTCCTTGGCCTCCTGCCGTGCGGCGCGGCGCGCGGCACGCGCCTTGGCCTTCTTCCGGTCCTGCCGTTTGGCGTAGGCCATGATGCCCGCGGTAGTGGCCAGGATGAAGCCCACCACCAGAGAGCAGGCGACGTACCAGAGAAGGGTGACGGTTCCGGTGCCCATCGGTGGCCGGACCCTGGGGCGGGCCCTCCTCGAGATCAAACGCTCGCTCCGACGTCGGAGCGTGCGCCGTCGCGTGCTTCAGGGCACGAGCTTGTAGCCCACGCCGTAGACCGTGAGGATGTGTTGGGGCTTGTCCGGGGAGGCTTCGAGCTTCTTCCGGAGCTTCACGATGAGGTTGTCGACGGTGCGCGTCGTGGGGCTCGCCTCCGTGCCCCAGACTTCCTCCATCATCGCGTCGCGCGTCACGGGCTCGCCGGCGTGGGCGTAGAGGAGCGCCAGCACGCGGGCTTCGTGGAAGCTCAGCGCCAGCTCCTCGCGGCCGGGAACCGAGAGCGTCTGTTTGGCCGGGTCCACGGTCTTGCCCGCCACCACGAAGGGCTGCTCCGGCAGCGCCGAGACCCGCGTCGCCCGGCGCAGCAGCGCCCGGATGCGGGCCACGAGCTCGCCCACGCCGAAGGGCTTGGTCACGTAGTCGTCGGCGCCGGACTCGAGGCCACGGATCTTGTCCACCTCTTGGCCGCGCGCCGTGAGCATCAAGATCGGGACGCGCGGGTCCTTCCGTCGCACGCGCTCGCACACCTGGAAGCCGTTCAGATCCGGGAGCATCACGTCCAGGAGGATGCAGTCGAGGTCGCCGGCGCGAACGGCCTCGATGGCCTCCTCGCCGCGCTCGGCGTGCACGACCTCGAAGCCTTCGAACTCCAGCGTGTCGACGAGGCCGAGGGCCAGGGAGGGGTCGTCCTCGACCAGGAGGATGCGCTGCGCGTCGCTCACGTGCTCTTTGCCTCTCGTAGCTCGCCTTCGTGCCGCTCCCCGCCGGAGTCCGGGACCGCTTCCATGGCGGGCACGTTGAAGGCCACGATGGCGCCGCCTTCATCGTCGCCGGCGTTGCGCGCCCAGGCCCGCCCTCCGTGAGCGTCGGCGATGTGCTTCACGAGCGCCAGGCCGATGCCCGAGCCGCGATGCTTTCGGTCGCGCTTGAGCCGGTAGAAACGGTCGAAGATGCGCTTCGTCGCGTCGCCGGGGATGCCCGGGCCGCGGTCCCGGACGCGCACCTGCACATAGTCGCGCACGTGCTCCACGCTCACAGTGATGGGCGTGCGCTGGCCGTACTTCACGGCGTTGTCGAGCAGGTTCACGATGGCCAGCACGATGGCCTGCTCATCGATGTGCACCGGCGGAATCGCCCCGATCACGTCGATCTGCACCTCCGTGCCTTCGCGCTCCACGCGGTAGCGAAAGGTGTCGAGGGCCTGGCTGACCACGTCCTCGAGACGCCGCTCTTCGAGCGCGTACTTGGTCTGCCCCCGCTCGAGCGCCGAGAAGTCGAGCACGTTCTCGATGAGCGCCGTCAGGCGCTCGGATTCGCGGCAGATGATCTCGAGGTACTGCTGTTCCTTCTCCGGGCTCCGCACGCGTTTGGTGAGGAGGAGCTCGCCGAACATACGCACGACGCTGAGCGGCGTCTTGAGCTCGTGGGACACGTTGGCCACGAGCTCGCCGCGGAGCTCGTTCAGGCGCCGCTCCTTGTGCGCCGCGTAGAGCAACAGCAGCACGCCGAAGACGATGACGACGAGCGCCACGGAGAGGAGCGCGATGTCCGTCGCGCGGCGGTTTTTACGCTGGCTCTCGAGGAGCGGCGCCTGCTTCGGCGCGATCTGGAGGCGCCAGTTGTAGAGCGTCGTCGGGAAGCGAAGGCCCACGAGGTAGTCCCCAGCGCCGGCCAGGCTCGGCCCGTAGACCCGGCGGTTGCTCCGGTCCACGACGTTGTACTGCCGCTTGCCCTCTTCGGACGCGAAGAGCCCGGCGATCTGCCCGTCCACGATGGCGCTCATGTCGTGGAGGGCGACGTAGTACACCTTCCTCCCGCGCACGCGTTGCGCTCGAGACGCGACGAGCACGCTCCGGTCCTCGTAGCGCCGATGCAGATGCTTCAGGCGCCCGGTTCGCTGCGTCTCGAGCTCCAGATCCGGCACGGCGCGCTCGAGGACCAGCGTGCGAAGGCGCTCCGCCTCGGGCTCTTCGGCGCGCAGCACGGCAGCCATGAGCGTCAGCGTGTCGTCGAGGACGAAGACCCCGGCGATGGTCGGCGTGAGCTCCTCGGCGCGGGGAAGCCAGGTCTTCCGAAGAATGGTGGGGAAGCGCGGGTCCACGAGCCGAAAGGCCGCGTTCTCATGGCCGATGAGGTCCCGCTCGAGACCGTCGACCTTCTCCCGCACCAGGAGCAGCGTCGACTCCGCGATGGTCTGCTCGCCGAGGCGCGCGGCGCGGCTCGCCGTGACCCAGGTCGTATAGGTGAGGATGCCCGCGGCGATGAGAATCGCCGGGAGCAGCACGAAGTACAGAACGCGGAGGCGCCAGGGGCCCACGGGGAGAGCCTGGCGCAGGCCCCCGCCGCGAGCCAGCGCTCAGCGGGGCCCGAGCGGGTGCTCTTCCTTGAGCGGGCGCGTCATGAGCAGCTGCATGGCGTCGAGGGCCGGCCGGTCCTCGTAGAGCACGGCGTAGACCTGGGCCGTGATGGGCAGCTCCACGCCCAGCTGCTGCGCGAGCTCGTGCGCGCTCTTGGTGGTCTTGACGCCCTCGGCGACCTCGCCGAGCTCCTCGAGGATCTGCGCGAGCGTTTTGCCCTGGCCGAGGCCGATGCCCACGCGGCGGTTGCGGGAGGCGTCGCCGGTGCAGGTGAGCACGAGGTCGCCCATGCCGCTCAGGCCCATGAGCGTGAGCGGCTCGGCGCCGAGGGCCACGGCGAGGCGGCTCAGCTCCGCGAGGCCGCGGGTGATGAGCCCGGCGCGCGTGTTGTGGCCGAAGCCCAGACCGTCGGCGGCGCCCGCGGCGATGGCCACCACGTTCTTCAGAGCTCCGCCGACCTCGACGCCGACGACGTCCGGCGTGGTGTAGACGCGGAAGCGGTCCGTGTTGAACACGCGCTGCACGCGCTGGCGCACGGCCTCGTCGTGGCCGGCGATGCTCACCGCCGTGGGCACGCCCTTCACCACCTCCTTCGCGAAGGAAGGGCCGCCGAGGTAGGTCAACAGGTGGTGCCGGTCTTCGGGGAAGACATCCTCGAAGATCTGGCTGACGAGCTTGTGCGTGCCCTGCTCGATGCCCTTGGTGGCGCTCACCACGGGCACGTCCGTAGCCAGCGCCGGCACCACGCATTCGAGGAGCCCGCGGTTCGCCTCCGTGGGGACCACGACGACGAGCAGCTCCGGGTCCTTCAGGGCATCGGCGAGGTCCGAGGTGGCCCGGAGCGTGTCCGGCAAAGGCACGCCTTTGAGGTAGCTGGGGTTGGCCCGGTCGCGGTTGATCGCGTCGGCCTGCTCGGCGCGGCGCGCCCAGAGCGTGGTCTCGAGTCCCTGGTCCGCCAGGTGCTTGGCCAGGGCCGTGCCCCAGCTCCCCGCACCGAGCACCGTCACCCGCGGCTGGTCGGTCATGGCGCGAGCCTACCGCAGCCTGCCGATCGCTCGCGCCTCAACCCACTTCGACGCCCTGGTAGCGCGCCTCGAGGAGCGACCGGACCTCCGGCGGCGCTTTGTCCGGGCTGCCGGCGTCGAAGGGCGGCGCCGGGTCGTACTCGATGCCGAGCTGAATCGCCTGGGCGACCATCGGCGCCGTGAGCCGGGCGGCGAGCGTGAGCGCCATGTCGATGCCCGCGGAGACCCCGGCTGCCGTGACGACGGAGCCCTCGTCCACGACGCGCTCCTTCACGGGTTCTGCGCCCCATTTGCGCAGGCCTTCGAGCCAGTTCCAATGCGTCGTGGCGCGCTTGCCTTCGAGCAGGCCCGCCGCGCCGAGCACGAAGGACCCGGTGCACACGCTGGCCACCACCTGCGCGCCTTCGGCGATGTGGCGTACCCACTGCCGAAGCGCCGCGTGCTCGTCCGAGAGCGCCAGCGCGCGCGTGCCCCAACCGCCGGGAACGACGAGCACGTCGAGCTCGGGAGCGTCGCGGATGCTCCCGGCCGGCGTGAGACCGAGCAGCCCGTCATCGGTCTTCACGGGCTTTCCGTCGGGCGAAAGGAAGCGCGCTTCGGCGCCGGGAAGGCGCGCGAGCACTTCGTAGGGGCCGATGACGTCGAGGGCCGTGAGGTCGTCGAAGAGGAGAAAGGCGATTTTCATGGAAACGCGCTCCGAGGGGGAGAGGGGGAGGCCGGCGACACGAAGCGCTGGCGGTAAGCCCGCGGCGAGATGCCCAGGCGTTTGACGAAGACACGACGTAGGTTTCGCGCGCTGCCGAGGCCGGAAGCGTCGGCGACGGCGTCGAGGTCCATGCCCGAGACGCCCAAGAGCCGCCGCGCGACCTCGACGCGCGCCGCTTCGACGAAGCGCGCGGGCGTGGTGCCCGTCTCGTCGCGAAACACCCGCTGGAACTGCCGGGGCGAGAGCGCGATGCGGGCAGCCAGCGCCGGCACGCGAAGGTCCTGCGCGGGGTGCTCGAGAATCCAGCTCTGCAGCTCCCGAAGTGCGTCACGCTCCGCGAGCTGGCCGGCGAGCTGCGCGCTGAACTGCGCCTGGTGCCCGGGCCGGTGCACGTAGAGCACGAGCCAACGCGCCGTCTCGAGGGCGACCTCACGTCCAAGGTCCCCTTCGACGAGCGCAAGCGCGAGATCCATGCCCGCGGTCACGCCGGCGCTGGTCCAAATGCCATCGTCCTCGCGGTAAAGGTGGTCGCCTTCGGCGGCGCCGGGCAGCGCGTCCATGAAGGCCCAATGGGTCAACGCTTCGCGACCTTCGAGGAGGCCGGCGGCTGCGAGCACGAAGGCGCCCGTGCACACGGAGGCTACGCGGCGGCAGCGTGGCGCGAGGCGCCGGACGCCCGCGACGAGCGCCGGGTCGGGTGTTCGGGCGGCGAAGCCCCCGGCGACGACCATCGTATGGGCGCTTCGGACGCGCGAGAGATCGCGGTCCGCGACCATCGTGGGCCCGCCGTCGCAGCGAAAGTCCTGGCCGCCGGGGGAGGCCACCAGGCATTCGTAGGCGCCGCTACGGTGTGGCGAGCCGGCGGCGACGCGCCCGGCGGTGTCGAAGACCTGCAGCGGGCCGACCAGATCGAGAGCCGTCGCCCCCTCGAACCCCACGAAGACGATGCGCCGTCGCCTCCCCAGTCCGCCTCCCGTTGCCACCCCAGCGGGGTAGCGCGGCGCGCGTAGGTCCGAAAGGACGTCGAGCGGACCGATGCTGCCACTCCAACGACGGAGAGCGGCGCCCGCTGGCGCTTAGCGCAGCAAAAGGCCGCGTACGTCGGTCTCGCCCTCTACGCCCGTCGCCTCGCCCACGTCGGCGCGTACGCCGTGTCCTTCGAGCACGGCGTTGTAGAGGTCGATGCAGTTCATGCGCGTGCTCGTGAAGCTGCCGGCGCGGAAGCGGCCCACGTCGCCGACCACGGCATGGAAGGCCTGGTCCTTCGAGTGGTTCCAGCCGTATTCGGTGCCGACGAGCACGGTCGTCGTGTCGAGCACCGTGCGCCCGTCCTCGTCGCGGTGCGCCGGGTCGTCGAGCTGCGCGAGGAAGTAGCCGACGTTCCGCAGCGCGAAGTGCTGGTAGAGCTGCGCCTGGCGGAAGTCGCTGCCGTGGAAGTAGCTGTCGTGCTGCGAGGTGCCCGGGAACTCGGTGCTGTCGCCGAGGGCCTCGTAGCGGCCGAAGAGGTTCATGTGGCCGCCGGCGGACTCGAACATGAGGTTGCCGAAGCGGACGGCGTCGCAGCGGAGCGCGACGGCCCAGAGGTCCGCGTGGAGCCGGTAGAGGCGCTCGGCGTCGCGCCAGTCCAGGCTGGGCGCGCCGCGGCCCGTGCCGTAAGTGAAGCGGTCGAGGTCCACGTCGGCAATCGTGGGGTCACGGGGCTCGGCCTCCGGGGCACAGGCCACGGGCTCCGTCGTACCGCCGCCGCCGTCGCCCGGGTCCATCGCGTCGAGGAGCGCTTCGGCCTCGACGAGGCGGCGCTCGAGGGCGCGGATGGACTCGAGGTGCAGCTCGAGCTTGAGCTTCGAAGCGGCGCCGAGCGGTGAGGCGTCGCCACGATAGTGCCGGTACTGAGCGACGACGGTGTCGAGCACGCTTCGCTCGATGCGGAGCTCGCGCCGCTGGGCCTCAAGCGCGGGATCCGGGCCCGCCGGTGGGTCCGGGTCGACGGGCGGAGGCGGGGGCATCGGCGCCACACTCCCGAAGAGCCGGTCGAAGACCTCCGAGGGCCGCTTCACCGGGAGCCGCGCCGTCCCGTCGGGGTTATAGACGCGGTTGGCCTGGGCGTCGCAGGCGCCGCGGCGGAACCAGAGCCCGCTGGCCAGCGTTCCCCCGTCGCCGCCGAGGGCCCGGCGGAGCTTCTGGTCGAGGCTCGGCCCGCCGGCGCGGTCCACGCTCGCCGGGCGCTCCCCGACGAAGACCACCGTCGACGTGTTGCAGTGGGCGCCGCCGAAGGTGCCCTGCGGCATGTCGCAGCCAAAGGTCGCCATCTTGCTTGCGAAGGCTTCGAGCGGTTCGAGGGGCCCGTTGAAGTCGCCTTGCCAGTCCGGGTGAATGCCGAGACCGAAAAACGCCGTGACGAGGCGCCGGGGCGGCGCGACCGGCTGGCCGGCACCCACGCGGAGACCGAGCTCGGCGAAGAGCGGGAGCCCGATGGCTACGGTGCCAGCGCCACGAAGAAAGCTGCGGCGGGATACAGAGCCGCCGTGAGTTCCGGCCCCGCGGTGCCCGAGATCGCTTCGGCGACGCTTGCTCATTGCACCGTCTCCCGCGTGCGGAACAGGTCGTGAACGACGAGCGCCCGCACGATGGCGCGCCAGCTCCCGCCGCCGGCCTCGGCGGCGTCCGCGATCTCGGCGACGGCCCGGTCCTGGGCCTCGCCGAGCGTAGCCCCGAGCCCGTGCTCGAGGATGCGGCGCGTGAGGCAACGGCGCACCCGCGGGCTCCGGGCCAGCGACGTCGCCAGCTCGTCGTAGTCGCCGAAGGGGATCACCCGACCGGCGAGCGCTTGGGGAATCCACCCGTCGACGCGCACCGGCTCCCCGTCCGAGTCGAGCGTGCGGTGCCCTCCGCGGAAATCGAAGGCTTCGAAGCCGTAGGCGATGGGGTCGAAGTCCGCGTGGCAGGCCGCGCACTCCGCGCGCTCGAGGCGTACCTCGGCGATCTCCCGGTAGGTCGCGTCCTCCGGCAGCTCCTCCACGAAGGCATCGATGGCCTCCTGGAGCGTGTCCGGCGGGTCCGGCGCCTCGCCGCAAAAAAGCTGCCGCTGCAGAAAGAGCCCGCGGGCAACGATGGCGCCACCGTCGGCGTTGGTCATGCCCGCGATGACGCCGGGCTGGGCGAGGAGGCCGCCGCGGCCCTCCACGTCCCTGAGGTCGTAGCGCTGCACGCCCTCTCCGGCGGGCTCGAGTCCGTAGGCCTGCGCGAGGGCCGGCGTGAGCATGGCGCTCGGGTCGTCGATCATGCGGAGCAGGTCGTCGCCGGACGCCGCGTGGGCGGCGTAGAAGGCCGCGGCGCTCTCGAGGAGCTCGCCCTTCAAGCCGTCGTCGTCCGGGATCTTGGTCAGCCGCGCCCAGTCCACGAGAAAGCGCTCGTGCACCCGGGAGCTGCGCGGGTCGTCCAGCATGCGCTCGAGGGCCGCGAGCACGCCGGCGGGCGCGTCGAGGTCGCCGGCCGCGGCCGCGGCGAGGAGCCCGTCGTCGGGCCCGCTCTTCCACACCAGGTAGCTGAGCCGCGCGGCCATGGCGTAGCCCCGAAGCGGCTGCCCGCTGCGCTCGTCCTCGAGGAGATAGAGGAAGCTTGACGAGTGCATCCCAGTTTTGCAGTAAGTAATAATGCTTAGCGTCAAATGATCGCATCAGCGTTAAGGTGAGGCCATTGTGCTTGAGGAATGAATCACAC
>JBCCAW010000440.1:0-5143 GCA_039814655.1 Myxococcota bacterium
ACGACATCGGCAAGATCGGCTGCCACGTCAACCTCAACAAGCCGGGGAAGCTGACCGCCGCCGAGTACGGCGAGTTCAAGAAGCACCCGGTCTATGGCCGGGAGATTCTCTCGCCCATCACGTCGCTCCGGCCGTTGCTCGACGGCGTGCATCTTCACCACGAGCGCATGGACGGGCACGGGTATCCGCTCGGACTCAGCGGCGAGACCATCCCGCTTCAGGCGCGCATCATCTGCATCGCCGATAGCTACGACGCGATGACGAGCGACCGCGCGTACCGAAAGGCGCTGACGCACGAGGCCGCCGTGGCCGAGCTTCGGCGCTGCGCCGGGACCCAATTCGACGAGGCGCTGGTCGAGCCCTTCATCGAGGGCCTCGAGGCCTGGCGGGCGGCGCGGGCCGCCGCCGGAGCGTCCTACCCGCGCTGAGCTTCCGTTTCGGCGCCGCTCTCCGGTGGCGGGTCGTAGCCCCCTTCGGCGAAGGGGTGGCACCGGCAGATGCGCCGGGCCCCGAGCCAGCTCCCGCGAAAGAAGCCGAAGCGCTCGATGCAGGCTGCCGTGTAGCGCGAGCACGAGGGCTCGTAGCGGCAGACCTCGCCGAGGAGCGGCGAGAGCGTCCACCAGTAGAGGCGGATGAGCGCCATTCCGAGCCGCCGCAGCACGGAACGTGTGTGCGGCAATCGCGCCCCCGGGTCAAAGGGGCCCCCCTTCGAAATCCGTGGCATCGTGCGTGCGCGGCGGTGTGTCGCGGCGGGAGTGCGCGTGTTCAGCTTCAGGGAAGCCAAGGCCTTTGCGGCGGTCGCCTTCGGGGTACTCGCCCTCGGACTCGGGACGGCCAGCCCGGCCGAGGCGCAAGCGCCCGGTGCGGGGACGCGCGGCATGGCCGGGGCCAGCTACGGCGGGCGTCTCCTGGGCCTCGACCTTCGCCTCCGGCTCGACGACCGCTTCGTGGTCGGCGCCGGCCTGGGCGCCGGTGGCGTGCGCCTCGGCGGCTTCGGGGGCACGGGCATGGCCGGCCAAGAGCTCGGCGTGAACGTGGGCATCGAGGTCGTGCTCGCCGGCCAGGCCTTTCGTGGGCTCTGGCTTCGCGTCGAGACCACCGCCGTGACCGGGCGCCGCACGGCCCTCGATGCCCAGGCGCCCCCGGATCCGCTCTACGCGAGCCTGCTCGGCTCGATCCTCGTCGGAACGACGTGGACGCTCCCGAGCGGTTTCGCTGCGTCGGCCGGCGTCGGGGCCACGCGCGGCCGCACGCTCGCCGGCGGCCGGGAACGCATCACGCTGGACGTGACCCTTCGCCTCACGCTCGGCGTGACCTTCTGAGGGCGCTCAGTGGGCGCCGCCCGCGGCGTCTCCCCAGAGCTCCTGCAGCCGCCGGTCGCGGCCGCAGCCCGCGCGGTAGCGTCGGTAGTGGTCGGCGTGCGTTCGGTAAAAGTCCTGGTGGTAGTCCTCGGCCATGTAGAAGGGCCCGGCCTCCTGGAGCGCCGTCACGATGGGCCGCCCTAGCGTACGCGCTGCCTCGGCCTTGGCCGCCTCCGCGAGGCGCCGCTCCTCGTCGCTGCCGACGAAGATGACCGTCGTGTAGTGCCGGCCGCGGTCGCAAAACTGACCGTCCGCCTGCGTTGGGTCCACGTTGTGGAAGAAGACCTCGAGGAGCGTCGCGTAGCTCACCACGCTGGGGTCGTAGAGCACCCAGACGGACTCGAAATGACCGGTGCGGCCGTGGGCGACGTCCTCGTAGCTCGGGCCGACCTCCGGGCCTCCGGCGTAGCCGCTGAGCACGGTCTCCACGCCCTCGATGGCCTCGAAGGGGCCCTCCATGCACCAAAAGCAGCCGCCGGCGAACACGGCCACGGCGCGGCCTTCCGGCGGGGCCGGCGCCGCTTGCGTGGCGCCAATGACCTCCCCCGGCGCCGGGCGCGGTGCTGGCTCGCCCGAGGGCGCGGGACGGGGCGCGTCACCTCCCCCACAGGCGAGGGCGACGAGCAGGGCGGGAATCGTGAAGAGGGCTCGCATCGCCCCACCCTACGGCCGACGGCGCAGAACGCTACGCCCCGGCCTTGACCGGCCCGGGCCCACGAGGAAGCCTCCGGCGCATGTCCGAGCCGCTCTTCGACAAGGTCCTCGTCGCCAACCGCGGGGAGATCGCCGTGCGCATCCTCCGGACCCTTCGGGAGATGGGCATCGCGAGTGTCGCGGTGCACTCGGACGTGGACGCCGACGCGCTTCACGTGCGCCTCGCGGACGAGGCCGTGGCCATTGGCCCAGCGCCGAGCACGGAGAGCTACCTGGTCACGGACAAGATCCTCGAGGCGTGTCGCCAGACCGGCGCCCAGGCCGTGCACCCGGGCTACGGGTTCCTCAGCGAGAACCCCACCTTCGCCAAGGCCTGCGAGGACGCGGGCATCGTGTTCATCGGACCGGACGCGAGCTCCATGATCGCCATGGCCTCGAAGACCGCAGCGCGGGAGAAGATGGTCGCGGCCGGCGTGCCCGTGGTGCCCGGCTCGACGGTCAGGGACCACGACCACCTGAAGTCCGTGGCGAAGGACCTCGGCTACCCGGTCATGCTCAAGGCCAGCAGCGGCGGCGGCGGCAAGGGCATGCGCCTCGTGCACGAGGAGAGCAGCCTAGTGGACGCCTACGAGCGCGCGCGAAGCGAAGCGGCCGCGGCCTTCGGCGATGACACGGTTTACGTCGAGAAGGCCATCCTCCGGCCACGGCACATCGAAATCCAGGTGCTCGCGGACACGCACGGCAACGCCGTGCACCTCTTCGAGCGCGATTGCTCCATCCAGCGGCGCCACCAGAAGGTCGTCGAGGAGACGCCTTCGCCCGCCGCCGTCTGCGACGACGCGAAGGTCGCCGCCATGGGTGAAGTGGCCGTGAAGGCCGCCCAGGCGGTGAGCTACCGCTCCGCGGGCACCGTCGAGTTCCTCATGGGCGAGGACGGGAGCTTCTACTTCCTGGAGATGAACACGCGGCTCCAGGTCGAGCATCCGGTGACGGAGCTGATCACGGGCCTCGATCTCGTGCGCGAGATGGTCCGCATCGCAGCCGGTGAGCCCCTGGGCTATGCGCAGAGCGACATCGGCCGGCGCGGTCATGCCATCGAGTGCCGCGTCTACGCGGAGGACCCCTCGACGGGTTTTCTCCCGAGCCCGGGTACCATCGAGGTGCTGCGACGCCCCACGGGCCCCGGCGTGCGCGACGACTCCGGCGCCTACGAAGGGGCGACCATCTCCAGCTTCTACGACCCGCTCGTCTCGAAGCTCTGCGTCTGGGCCCCGAGCCGGGACCTCGCCGTACAGCGCATGAAGCGGGCGCTCGGCGAATACGTCGTCACCGGCATCCAGACCAACCTGCCCTTTCACCTGCGGCTGATGGACCAGCCGGAGTTCGTGGCCGGCGCCTACGATACGGGCTTCATCGGACGGCACGAAGACGCCCTCCTCCGCGGTCCGCTGGCGCCCGAAGCGAAGCGTCCGCTGGCCCTGGCGGCCGCCCTGGCCCGGGCCTTCGGGGACGCGGAGAAGGCACGGTCCGCGGCGCCGGCTCCGACGGCTTCCGGCGCCGGCCCCTCTCCGTGGCGCATCGGCGCCCTCGCGCGGCTCTGAACGCCGCGCGAGCTCAAGCTTGCGCCAAGAGGCCGGCCATTTCGTCGACAATGGCCCCTCTCTCGGGACTTTTTTCGTTGCCTCATCGGGCGTGCGCCGGCGCCGAGAGCTGGCCGGGCGTCGTCGCCGGGCGGGCCGCGCGAGAGGCGCAAGCGCCGAAGGCCGCGCGGAGCTCGTCTTCGGCGGGCTTGCCGCGCGGGGAGAAGCCGAGGGGCCCCTCCTCGCGGCTGGCCGGGTCCGTGAACCACTTCCACACGTACACGCCGCGAATGTGCGGCCGCTGGGCCACCGCCCGCAGCAGCCGACGATAGGCCCGAGCCTGCGCCGCCTCGTCCGGCGCATCGCCGTCGCGGATGCGCTCGGTCCATTCGTAGGGCCGCACCTCCGTGCCCCGGCAGCTCTTGTAGCCGACCTCCGTGAGGAGAAGGGGGCGGCCCGTGCGGGCCGCGAGCGCATCCAGCCGATCGAGGGCGGCCTCGAGGCGGCGCCGCTTCGCGTCCTCGGGGTCCTCGGGCGTCTCCGCGAGCGAGGGGTAGAAGTTGACGCCCACGTAGTCGAGGTCGCGCCAGAAGGTGACCTGCTCAGCCTCGTCCCAGTTCGCCGCGTAGGTCAGCTCGCCGTCGTACACAGCCCGGACCTGACGCACGAGCCTGCGCCACCAGTCGGGAAAGCGGAGCGCGCTCGAGCGTAGCTCGGTGCCCACGGCGAGCAGCGCCACACCTTCCCGGGAGGCGAGCTCGGCGTAGTGCTGGAGAAAGGCGCCGTAGCTCGCCTGCCAGCGGCGCCACCCTTCGGTCGTGCCGGGGTCGATCTCGGCACGCCAGGCCCCGCGCCCCACCCACAGATGGGGCTTGAGCAACACCTTCAAGCCGAGGCCATGCGCGGCGCGAATCTCGCCTACGAGCCGCTCGTCCGTCTCTCCGGCGCTTTCCCAGCGGCCGCTGCCGCGCTCGTAGAGCCCGCGCACTCGCGTGGCGTCGAGGCGGTCTTGGTAGCCGAAGGGCGTCAGGCTCACCCACGTCGCTCCGAGATCACGCAGGCGCCGGAGCTCCGCCGCGCTCGAGGCGCTGCCATAGCCGCGCGCCCCTCCGCCGGCGTAGCTGTGCGCGAGACAGAGGCCCCGATGAACATCGGGGCCCAGGGGCACCGGCGCCGCGCAGGGGTGCTCCCGAGGCGCGGCGAGGCCGGACGCGACGGGCGCGGAGGCCGGCGCGGGCGGAGGGGTGGGGTCCCGCGGCGAGCACGCGCCGCTGGCGAGCGCCGAGAGGGCGAGGAGCACCGGACCCGCGTTCCGCATGGCACGCCTTTCGGGTCGCCATGGCCGCCCCGCAAGGTGGCTGGCCGCCGCGGGACGCCGGTGATAGGCCGCCTCCGATGACGCGCGCGCGCCGGAACCGCCCGCGGAGGGCGCCCTCGTGAGTGGCGCGGCCTGGTTCACCGTCGGCACCGTCGCCGCCATGGTGCTCGCCCTCGCGCGCGGTTTGGCGGGCCCGGACCTGGTGCTGACGGCGGGGTTGGCGCTGCTCC
>JBCCAW010000796.1:0-2046 GCA_039814655.1 Myxococcota bacterium
CCGGGACCGGCCATGGGGGCCAGGCATCGAGACCGGCGTGCGGGGCGAGTCCGGCCGCCAGGCGCTCCTCTCCAAGCGCGAGCGCAAGCGCCGCGTAGGCCGCCCACGCGACGGGCCCGTCGAAGAGGTGCGAGACGACGGTGGGCAGCGGACGGAGCCGGGCCAGCTCGAGGGCCCGGCGGAGCCCTCCGAGGGCCATGGGCTTCAGCACCATCGCTTGCACGCGTCCCGCGTCGGCGAGGGCGACGAGCCGCGCCGGGCCCGTGGGGCCCTGCAGCGACTCATCGAGGGCCACGGGCACCGGCAGCGGCGCCGCGCCGGCGAGCGCGTCCGGCGCGTAGGGCTCCTCGAGGAGCTCCACGCCGAGCTCCCGCAGCGCCGCGAGCAAGGGGCCGGCGCCGGCGGGGTCGAGCGTGCCGTTCGCGTCGACGCGGAGCGCCACCTCCGGGTGGTCCTCGCGAAGGGCTGCGAGCGCCAGGGCTTCGCCCGCCGGGTCCCGGCCCACCTTGGCCTTGAGCGTGCGATAGCCGGCCCGGACCCGCTCGTCGG
The DNA here is from genome assembly GCA_039814655.1 of Myxococcota bacterium. Lineage (GTDB taxonomy): Bacteria > Myxococcota_A > Polyangia > Polyangiales > Houyiibacteriaceae > CALCTH01. Next base: position 550 of record JBCCAW010000796.1, read on the forward strand.
CGATGCGCCGGGCGGTCTCCATGCCCTGGCCGAGGTCGACGAGCGCCGCGAGAGGAACGGGGGACGACCCGGGGCGTCCCGCGAGCCGCGCGAGGCCGCGCCAGGCCGCCTCGCCGCGCTGCCGGGACCACAGGTCGAGGAGCGCCATCTCGAGCGCACAGGCCGCGCTCGGCGGCGCGTCCGTGCCCGCTGCCGCGTCACCCCACGCCGCGTCGGCGAAGGCGAGCGCGTCGTCGAGTCCGCCGGCGAGCGCGTCGTCGAGTCCGCCGAGGTCCAGGGCGACGAGCGCGGCCTCGGCGTCCGGGAGCGCGTCCGGCGAGTAGCCGGGTAGCGGGGAGACCTCGCCGAGCCCTACGTGACCTCCGGCTTCGAGGCGCAGTAGCCGCCCCTCGCGGCGCGTCCAGCGCTGCTTGGCGTTGCGCACTGCGACCCGCCCCGCGTAGGCCTCGAGCCTGGCCTGCGGCGCGCTCACGGGTTCGCGCCGCCTCCGAGGGCGATGCCGAGCGCGAAGAGCACGCCGTGTACGCTCACGAGCTTCGCCGTGCCGACGAGCACGGCGTTGAGCGGAGCGCCGGAGAGCGCCCGGAGGCGCTGAAAGAGCCGGAAGGCGAGCGGGGCCGAGAGCCAGGGCAAGAGGACGCTCGGCCCGAGCGTGCCGCTCAGCGCCAGCGCCAGCGGTACGCCGTAGGCGAGGCCGAGCAGCAGCGCGTACTCACCGAGGGCGCCTCCGCGTCCGAGGCGTACGGCCAGCGTCCGCTTGCCCGTGAGCGCGTCCTCCTCTCGGTCCCGGAGGTTGTTGACCACGAGGATGGCCGTGATGGTCGCGCCCACCGGCGCGGCGGCGAGGAAGGCCAGGGCCGGGGCCGCTCCCGTCTGCACGAACACCGTGCCCACCACCGCGACGAAGCCGAAGAAGACCATCACGAAGAGGTCGCCGAGGCCGTGGTAACCGAGGGGGAACGGGCCTCCGGTGTAGGCGATGGCGCTGGCGATGGACGCGAGGCCGAGAGCGACGATGACCGGACCGGCGACCCAGGTCAGGTACACGCCGACGGCCAGCGCGAGGGCGAAGACCACGCCCATGCCGCGCTTCAGCGCTCCGGGGCTCAAGAGACCGAGCTGCGCCGCGCGCGGCGGTCCGAGCCGGGTCTCCGTGTCGGCGCCCTTTTCGTAGTCGAAGACGTCGTTGGCGAGGTTCGAGCCGATCTGCAGCAGGAAGGCGCCGGCCAGCGCTGCGAGCGCCGGTCCCCAGGCCACGCCGCCGGTGACGTGGGCCACGGCCGTGCCGACGGCGACCGGCGCAAAGGCGGCCGGGAGCGTCTTGGGCCGGGCCGCCAGCACCCAGGCTCCGACGGAACCTGCGCGCGGGAGGGCCGGGGTCGCGGCCTGGGGGAGAGCCTCGCTCATGCTGCTCTGTTAGGGCGCGTCCTCGGCCGAGAGCAAGGCGGCGACCCGCGCCGGCGCCGCGAGCACCACGTCGTGCCCGGCGCCGGAGAC
>JBCCAW010000259.1:0-8156 GCA_039814655.1 Myxococcota bacterium
TCCGCCGCCGCGGCGCAGGCGTCGGCGCCCGCGCCGCGCTCCGGGGCCCGCGCCGCGCGGGCGCTCCCCAAGGCGAGGGCGAGCCCGACGAGCGCGAGCGGCCAGCGCAGAGCCCGAGGCATGGACGCAGCGTAGTACGCCCGGGCCGCCGCGCGCTTGCGAGGGCCCGGGCCCGGCACCAGCCTCGCGGCCATGAAGCGCGCGGACAAAGCGGCACGCATCGGGGAGATTCTCGACGGGCTCTACCCCGAGCAGCCGGCGCCCCTCGACCATACGGACGCCTTCACGCTGCTCGTCGCCGTGGCGCTGAGCGCGCAAACGACGGACAAGAAGGTGAACGAGGTGACGCCCGGGCTCTTCGCGGCGGCGCCGGACGCGCACGCCATGGCCAAGCTCGAGGCGGACGCGATCCGCGAGCACATTCGCCAGGTCGGTCTCGCGCCCACCAAGGCCAAAAACCTCCGGCGCATGAGCGAGCTGCTCGTCGAACGCCACGACGGCGAGGTGCCCGGCACGCTCGAGGAGCTCGAGGCGCTCCCGGGCGTAGGCCACAAGACCGCGCAGGTCGTCGTGGCCCAGGCCTTCGGCGTCCCGGCCTTTCCCGTCGACACGCACATTCACCGCCTCGCCGGGCGCTGGGGCCTGTCGAGCGCCAAGAACGTGAAGGTGACCGAGCGGGATCTGAAGAAGGTCTTCCCCGTGGCGACCTGGAACGCCCGGCACCTGCAGATCATCTTTTTCGGCCGGGAGCACTGCCCCGCGCGCGGACACGATCTGAGCGCCTGCTCCATCTGCGGCTGGGCGGCCACGAAGAAGCGCATCGCCGAAGAGGCGCGCCGGCGATAACGTACCGGCCCATGGCCACCCTCGAGTTCTTTTTCGACTACTCCTCGCCCTTCGCCTACCTCGGCTCCACGCAGGTCCGCGGCCTCGCCGAGCGCACGGGCGCGACGCTCGTCTACAAGCCCTTCTTCCTGGGGGGGCTTTTCCGCGCCATCGGCACGCCGGACGTGCCGCTCGCGGCCATGCCCGACGCCAAGCGGGACCACGCGCGCCTCGACCTGCGCCGCTACGCCGCGCTCTATGGGGTGGAGCTGAACTGGCCCCGGGGCTTTCCCATCATGACCGTGGACGCGCTCCGGCTGACGCTCCTGGCTCCCGAGGCGAAGCGCCCGGACCTCGTGGATCGCATTTTCCGCCTCTGCTGGGTCGAAGACACGCTCCCCAAGGCGGAGGCGCTGGCCACGTGCTGCAGCGACGTCGGGGTCGACCCGGAGCTGGTCGCGCGGGTCAAGGAGCCGGCGATCAAGAAGGCTGTGATCGACGGCACGGAGGAAGCCAAGGAGCGCGGCGTCTTCGGTGCGCCGACCTACTTCGTCGGCGACGAGATGTTCTGGGGCCAGGACCGGGCCGTGCTCGTGGAGCACCACGTGAAGGCGCTCGGCGCTTGAACCGGCTTGGATCCGCGCCCCAGGCGCACTAGGCCCCTGCTCAGGCCCATGGCCCTCGAGCTCCGACTCTTCGGCGTCCCGACACGCCTTCACGTCTCCTTCGCCTTCACCATCGTGCTGCTGTGGCTCCTCCTCGGCGGCCCGGAGCTCGGCGGCGGGACGCTCCTCATCGCGGCCGCGGTGATCCTGCAGGGCGTGCTCCTGCACGAGCTCGGTCACGCCGTGGTGGGCCGCAGCTTCGGCTTCGCGCCAACCATCGAGCTGCTCGCCTTCATGGGCCTCACGCGCTGGGGCACGAAGGACCGCACGGTCACGCCCGGGCAAGGGCTGCTCATCGCCTTCGCCGGGCCCGCGGTCAGCCTCGTGGTGGGCGCGGGCATTCTCGGCGCGTGCTTCGCGGCGGGCCCAGCCTGGGTCGAGGCGGCCTTCGCGCTCGGGCCCGAGGCCGTACGCGAGGCGGCGGCGACGGCGAAGACGACGGTGCCCGCGGTCTTCGGTCTCTCGCTCCTGGTGATGGTCAACCTCTTCTGGGCCGCCTACAACCTCGTGCCCGTGTTGCCCCTCGACGGCGGTATGATGCTCGCGAGCTTTTTGCGCTACTTCGACGACCGGGCCGGGCAGCGCTGGGCGCACCGCGTGTCCCTGGGCCTCGCCGCGCTCCTCGGGGCCCTGGCGCTCTTGGCCCAGCAGCCCTTTTTGCTCTTCCTCGCGGGCTTCCTCGGCTGGTTCAACGTGCAGCAGCTCCGGGCCCAAAAGGCCCTCGCGGAGGCCGGGGCCATCGCCGTACGGAGCCGCGACGAGGCCAAGCAGGTGGCCTACGAGGCGCTCGCCCGCGAGGACGCATCGCTCGTGCGCCAGGCGGCCTTCGGGCTGCTGCGCGGCGCCCGGGAGCCGGCGGACCGGGACGAGGCGCTGCACTTGCTCGCCTGGGGCCACTACCTGAGCGGGGACGTGGGTGCCGCGCGCGATGCGCTGGACCGGCTGAGCGGAGAGCGGGACGCGGACCCGGCCCTCGAGGGCGCCGTGGAGCTCGCGCTCGGTCGCGGGAGCGAAGCGCAACGGCTCTTCGAGCGCGCCCTCGAGGCCGGACCCAGCGCCTTCGTCGAGCCGCGCTACCTGGAGGCCGTGGGCCACGCGGGCAGCTACGGCGACGCCGCCGCCTTCACCGCGAGGCACCCCCAGGCGCTCAGCGAAGATGGGCTGCATGCGCTCCAGGCCCAGGCCTACGGGGCGGACGCTCACGGGGCGGCGCTGGGGCTGGGCCAGGTGCTCTACGCCCGCACGCAGCGGCCCCTCTCGGCCTTCAACGTGGCCTGCGTCCTGGCGCGGCTCGGCCGGGAAGAAGAAGCGCTCGGCTGGATCGAGCGCGCGCGGGCGGTGGGCTTCGCCAACGTGGCGCTGCTCGACGAGGATGCGGACTTGGCGCCGGTGCGGGCGCTTCCCGGCTGGGCGCCGCTTCGCGCGCGCTTCGGCTGAGCGCGTCGCCCGCGTAGTCTCCCACGTATGCTTTTCTTTCGTCCTTCCGTGGGGGCGTGGCGTCTGCTCGTCTTGTTGACGCCGGCCTGTTTTCAATCCGTGGTCTTCGAAGGCGGGGCCGAGGCGCCCCCGGTGGCGCCGGACCTCGGAGCGCCCGCCGATGCCGGCCCGCCCGACGCGGGTCCGGACCCGTGCACGGGGCCCCCGGGGCTCCTCTTCGTCGAGCCGGAGCCGGGGACCGAGACCGGGACCGTCGATCCGCTCTTCGTGGCCTTCGACCGCTGCATGGGGCGCGCCGGTAGCCTCCGCCTCGAGCCAGGGGGCTTCACGCTCCGGGCCAGCGCACCGGAGACCATGGTCGTCGGCGCGCGCGACTACGGAGAGGAGTTCATCGAAGACGTCATCGGGCGCGACGTCTTTCTTGCGAACCCGGAGTGCTTCCGGGACCTCGGCTTTCGTCTGACGCCCCCGGTGGTGCTTCCCCCTGGACGCTACGAAGTCGTCTTCGACGACAACTGGTTCAGCTGCGAGGGCGTCCCCTTCGATGCGGCCCGGGACCCCATCGCCTCCGCGTGGACCTTCGAGGTCGAGCCCTGAGAGGGCCGCGGTCCGGAAAGGCCCGTCGAGCTGCCGGGGCAAGCCGCGTCACGGGCCCGGGCGCCTGACTCGAGGTCCCAGGGCGGGACGGCGCGGAGACGCACAGATTGCTACTTGCGTATATACGCATGCGAGCATACATAGGCCTCGTCGTGCCGGACACCGCCGTTGCCACCACGCGCCGCTGGGAGCTCTACAAGCTCCTCGCGGAGCCCTTTCGCCTGCGCATTCTCGCGCTCGCGGAGGCGGAGGAGCTCGCCATCGGGGAGCTCGCGGAGGCCCTCGAGGAGCCGCAGCCCAACGTCTCCCGGCACCTGAAGGCGCTCCGGCGCCAGGCGCTCTTGCAGGAGCGGCGCGAGGGCACGCGCGTCTACGTCCGCCTCGACGCCGGCGCGGCGGCGGACGCCGTCGTGGCCGACGCGCTCGCCGCGGGCCGGCGCCTCTGCACCGAGGACGGGAGCCTCGGGCGCGTCGCGCAGGTCGTGCGGGGACGGGAGGCCGCCGCGCGCGCCTTCTTCGACGGCCAGGCCGAGGAGGCGCCCTCCTTTCCCACCGAGCTCCCGGCCTACCTCACGGCGCTCGCGCCGCTCGTCGCGCCGCGGCGCCTCGCCGTCGACGTCGGCTGCGGAGACGGGGCCTTTCTCGAGGTGCTCGCGCCCATCTTCGAGCGTGTGGTCGGCGTGGACCGGAGCGAGGCGCAGCTCGAGCGGGCCCGGCGTCGCCTCGCCGGGCGCCAGTACGGCAACGTGGAGCTGCACCGGGCGGAGCTCGGTGACGCGGAGCTCGCAAAGCGGGTGCACGGCGGCGCAGACGCGGTCTTCGCGGCCCGCGTGCTGCACCACGCCTCCCGGCCTGCGCGGGCCTTTGCGTCGCTCGCGGAGCTCGTGGCGCCGGGCGGCGCCGTGGTGCTCCTCGACTACGCCCGGCATGACGACGAGCGGCTTCGCGCCGAGCTCGCCGATGCCTGGCTTGGTTTCTCCGAGGACGAGCTCCTCGGTTTTGCGCGCCAGGCCGGCCTCGAGGAGGCCCGGCTCACGCGCGTTCCGGCGGCTCGCTGCGGCGACGGACCCGATGGTCATCTCGACTGGGTGGTTCTCGTCGCGCGGCGGCCGTCGTCCCTTCCCAACGACCCCGCGAACGACCCCGCGAATGAGGCCCGCCCCGGCGGGATGGAGAACAACACATGAGCACCGCCAGCACCCAGACCGTCGAGACCACCAACGGTCCGAAGAACAAGTACAAGGTGGCCGACATCGGCCTCGCGGAATTCGGCCGCAAGGAGATCGCCATCGCCGAGACGGAGATGCCCGGCCTCATGGCGCTCCGCGAGGAGTTCGGCGCCACGAAGCCCCTTGCCGGCGCCCGCATTGCCGGCTGCCTCCATATGACCATCCAGACCGCCGTGCTCATCGAGACGCTCACGGAGCTCGGCGCCGAGGTCACCTGGACCAGCTGCAACATCTTCTCGACGCAGGACCACGCCGCGGCGGCCATCGCCGTGACCGGCGTCCCCGTGTACGCCTGGAAGGGAGAGACCGAGGAGGAGTACGACTGGTGCATCCTCCAGCAGCTCGACGCCTTCGAGGGCGGCAAGGGCCCGAACATCATCCTCGACGACGGCGGGGACCTCACGATCATGGCGCACGAGCGCTACCCGCATCTTTTCGAGGGCCCGGAGAAGGTCGTCGGCATCTCCGAGGAGACGACCACGGGCGTGCTGCGCCTTTACCAGATGGCCCAGGCGGGGACCCTCAAGTGCCCGGCCATCAACGTGAACGACTCGGTCACCAAGTCGAAGTTCGACAACCTCTACGGCTGCCGCGAGAGCCTCGTCGACGGCATCAAGCGCGCGACGGACGTGATGATCGCCGGCAAGGTCGCCGTGGTCGCGGGCTACGGTGACGTGGGCAAGGGCTGCGTGCAGGCCCTGGCCCGCGCCGGCGCCCGGGTGATGGTCACGGAGGTGGACCCCATCTGCGCGCTCCAGGCGAGCATGGAGGGCTTCCCCGTGGTGACCATGGACGAGGCCGCGCCCCAGGGCGACATCTTCGTCACCGCGACGGGCTGCTGCGACGTCGTCACCGGCGAGCACATGGCCGCGATGAAGAACGAGGCGATCCTCTGCAACATCGGCCACTTCGACTCCGAGATCGGCGTCGCCTGGCTCGAGGACCCGGCCAACGGCGTCTCCAAGGAGAACATCAAGCCCGACGGTCCCGTGGACCACTACACCTTCCCCGACGGCAAGAAGATCATCCTCCTCGCCCAGGGTCGCCTGGTGAACCTCGCCTGCGCGACGGGTCACCCGAGCTTCGTCATGAGCGCGAGCTTCACCAACCAGGTGCTCGCGCAGATCGAGCTCTGGCGCGAGCGCGAGACGAACAAGTACGAGACCGGCAAGGTCTACGTGCTCCCGAAGGAGCTCGACGAGAAGGTCGCCCAGCTCCACCTCGCCAAGATTGGCGCCAAGCTCACGCAGCTGAACGACAAGCAGGCGGGCTACCTCGGCATCGAAAAGGCCGGGCCCTTCAAGCCGGCGCACTACCGCTACTGAGCCGCGGCGTCGTGGGCTCCTTGGCCCGCGGCGCTGTCCGCACGACGCCGCGTCTTCGCCCGGAGCCTTCCGGGTGCGGGCGCGGCGTCGCGCGTTTCGAGGCCTCCCCCGCGTCCGCATGGTAGGTCGCTCGGGTGCGCGGCCTATGGGCGGTTCTCAAGGACGCCTGGAACACCTACCTGAACCATGATGGCTCGCTGCACAGCGGGGCCCTCGCCTTTTACGCCCTCTTGTCCATCGCGCCGCTGGCGGTGATCGCCGTGGGCGTGGCCGGGTTCTTCCTGGGCGAGGTGACCGCCTCGGAGACCTTCGACGCGCAGGTCGAGACCTGGCTCGGCGACACCAAGGCCGCGAGCTTCATCGAGGAGCTCGTCGCCAAGCAGGAGGAGATCGTCGGGAGCGGCATCGCCCTCTATCTCTCCGGCGCCTTCGTGATCTGGGCGGGGCTCCGCGTCTTTCTCATGCTCCGCGCGTCCTTGAACCACGTCTGGGGCATTCGCGTCGCCACGCCCCTCGGCTTTCGCGGGCTGCGTGGCCGCGTGCTGCTCCGGCGCCTCGCGTCCATCGCCATGCTCCCGGTCGTCGGCGCGTCCATCATCGTGCTGGCCGTGCTCAAGGCGACGCTCTCGGCCGTCGAGGAGTACGTGAGCCGCATCCCCTTCGCCTTCCAGCTACTCGAGGCGACGGTGAGCATCGCGCTGCTCACGCTCCTGGTGGCGCTGGTCTACAAGCTCTTGCCCGACGCGCGCATTCACTGGCGCGACGCGCTCGTGGGCGGTCTCGCGACGAGCGTGCTGGCGTCCATCGGCGCCTACCTCATCGGCCTCTACCTGGCCTACGTGGGCCCCGCGAGCCTCTACGGCGCGGCGGGCTCCCTCGTGGTGCTGCTGCTTTGGGTCTACTACATGGCGCAGATCTTCTTCTTCGGCGCCAACGTGACCGCGGCCTACGCGAAGCATCACGGCCATGGCATCGAGCCGCTGCCCCACGCGACGCGTGTCGTGCTCGCGGACGAGACGCACCCGGGCCCGTAAACGACGTCGGCGGACATAGCGAAGGTCTGCCCCGCGGCCCGGCCTTTCGGATGCCATGCGTCAGTAGCTGTAGACCAGGTCGACGTCGTCGTAGTTCGAGTAGGCGTGGACGCTGACGTACCAGGTCCCGCTGGCAGGCGAGCTGAGGCGACACGACTCGTCGTTGCCCACGCGCCAGGGCCGGCAGTCGTAGCTGGAAAGGGTCGGCCGGCTGCCGCGGCGCACGTAGATGTCGGCGTCGCCGGTGCCTCCGGAGATGCGCGCCTCGAGGACCGACCGCCCCGCGGGGACGGTCACCGCGTAGTGGCGCCACTGCCCCGTTCGGCCGGACAGATCCGTCTCCGAGCCGCCACCACCGCCGCCGCCGCCGGTGTCGTAGCTCACCCGGAGCGAGGTGCCGGCGAAGCTCCGGTAGGCCCGAACGCCGATGTGATAGGTGGTCGCCGCGGGCCGCACGACGGTGCAGGTCTCCGCGTTGCCGCTGAGGTAGGGCCGGCAGTCGTAGGAGGTGGTGCTCGGTTCGCTTCCGGCGCGCAGATAGAGGTCGGCGTCGCCGCTACCGCCGGAGATCGTGACCACCAGGTTCGAGGCCCCGCTCGGCACGGCGATCTCGAAGCGCTCCCAGCTGCCCGTGGTGCCTTCGAGGCCGGTTCGGAGTTCTCCGTTCGCCAGCACGGAACCGCCGGCGCTCGCGCAGGAGCCTTCGTAGAGGCAAGCGACCCACTCCGGGTGATCGACGAAGGGGTTTCGGTTCCCCTGGTAGCCGTACACCACGTCGTTCCGGTCCCGCTCCCGATCGTCGACGGGGTCCTCGGCGTGCCAGGCGAGCAGCGTCGACAGGAGGCCCATGTACGCCACCGAAGCGTTCGTGCCCGTCGTCCGGATCAAGCTCGTGTCGTCGGTCAGCCGAAGGTCCGGCTCGCGGGCGCCCGTGACCCCGTGCGTTCCTCCCTCGTAGCGGAGGTCCATGTAAAACATGGCCCGCGCGATGTCGCCGCGGCGTGACGACCAGACCTCCCAGCTGTTGCCGTCGCGCCAGTTCGA
>JBCCAW010000513.1:0-4375 GCA_039814655.1 Myxococcota bacterium
CACGGTCAACCTCGACCGGCTCCCGGGCGCGACGGGGCATCCGGAGACCATGGCCTGGTGGAGCAAGCAGCCGGCGGCCTGGGCCGCCTGCCGGGAAGACCCCGAGGCGCCGCGCCTCGCGCTGCCACGGTTCCGCGTGTGGGCCGAAGCGCTTCCGGGCCGACCGGTCTTCGTGGCCTTTCCCGCAGGCTTCGATTTCATGTTCGTCACCTGGTACCTGCACCGCTTCGCCGGCGGCACGCCCTTCGGCTTCGCGGCGCTCGACGTGAAGAGCTACGCCATGGCCGTCTTGGGGCGGCCCTTCGGCGAGTGCACGAAGCGCAACTTTCCCCGCGCCTGGAAGTCCGCGCGCCGGCACACGCACGTCGCTCTCGACGACGCGCTGGAACAGGGCGAACTCTTCGTCGCCATGCTGAACGCCTCCCGGGAGTGAGCGCTGCGCGGCGCCTGGACCGTCATCGAGGGCTGGCGGCACCTAAACAACGCATGGCGCCGCTCGCTTGGGGCGTCGCCGGTGCACCGGGGGGAGAGCTGCGATGAGCTTGACGGAAGCAGGCGTGGAACACGGCACACAGGATGTGCACAGTTCGAAGCCGTCCGGCGACAGACACGTTGCGGGACAAACGACACCCTTGGCTCCAGGCCTTCGGCGTGGGGAGCACGCCGTGAAGCTGAGCCGAGACTCCGCGCCGCCAGAGGCCTTCGCGCTACAGCCCGCCTCCGTCGCTGCGCACGACCGTCACGCCATGGACGACGCCATCGCCGGCAGCCTCGCCCGTTACGCCGAGGAATGCACACTCACGCGCGCCGAGACCCGCATCCTCGGCCTCGCCCTCGAGGGCCTCACGCGCCCGGGCATCGTGCGCGAGGCGGGCATCAGCGTGCACACGTATCAAAAACACGTGCGCGCCATCCGCGACAAGGCCGGCGTCCCGGTGTTTCAAGCCGCGATTCAGGTGCTTCGCGCCGCCGTCGCCCGGGCGCCGCAGCCCGGCGCGAGCGTGTACGAGATGCTCCTGAGTTGACGCCCCGTAGCCTTGGGGCGCTCGTCCTCAGGCCGCGTCCAGGTCCGCCTGGCTGCCGAGTTTGGCCCGGAGCGCGTCGAGGGTGACGGGCTTGGCGAGGTAGTCGTCCATGCCGGCGGCGTGGCAGCGCTCGACGTCCTCGGGCATGGCGTTGGCCGTCAGAGCGATGATGCGCATGGGCGCGCGCGACTCCTCCTGCTCGGACCGGCGAATGGTCCGCGTGGCCTCGAGGCCGTCCATGCGCGGCATTTGGCAGTCCATGAAGACCGCGTCGTAGCGCTTGCCGAGGGCCGCCTCGACGCCCTCCACGCCGTCGTTCGCCACGGTGACCGTGCAACCGAGGCGCTCGAGGAGGCGCCGTGCCACGAGCTGGTTCACCTTGTTGTCCTCGACCACGAGCACGTCCTGCGCCAGCGCCGCCGGCGCCGGCCGCGGCTTCAGGGACGGTCGCGGCGCCGACCGGCCGAAGATCGACGCGAGGGCCCGGGCCTTGGGCGGCCGGCTCAGCAGGCCGTCCACGCCGCGACCCACGAGGCTCTCGAGGCTGCCCCGGTCCGCGACGGGGACGAGCAGCACGAGGCGAAGGTCCGCGAGCGTCGAGCGCGCCCGAAGCGTCTTGACGAAGGCGCGGGTCGCGCTGTCGTTCCGGTGCACGAAGAGGCACGCGGTGTAGGGATCGTCGCGGCTGGCGAGCAGACGCGCGGCGTCCTTGGGCTTGCGGCAGACGTCGGCGCGGGCGCCGAGGCTCGCGAGGAGCTCGACGCAGCCAGGGGCCTGACCGCCGCTGCTGTCGATGACGAGGACCCTGTCTTCGGCCAGGGGCTGCTCCCGCGACGCCTCCGCATCGTCCAGGCGGATGTCGAAGCGGAAGGTGGACCCCTCGCCGACGGTGGAATCGACCTCGATGATGCCGCCCATGCTCTCGACGAGGCGCTGGCAGATGGCGAGGCCGAGGCCCGTACCGCCGTACTTTCGGGTCGTGGAGGCGTCCACCTGCTCGAAGGAGGCGAAGAGCCGGTGCCGACGGTCTTCGGGAATGCCGATGCCCGTGTCGCGTACCGCCAGCCGCAGCCGCCCCTCGGCGGCGGGCTGCACGTCGACGACGACGCTCCCGCTGTCCGTGAACTTCACGGCGTTGCTGACGAGGTTGAGAAGCACCTGGCGGAGCCGCGCCGGGTCGCCGAGGACCTTGCGCGGCACGTCGCGATGCACGACAGCCGCCAGCTCCAGGCCCTTCCGCTCAGCACGCCCGCCGTCGAGCTCGAGAACCTCGTCCACCGTACGCCGGAGGTCGAAGGCGATGCTCTCGAGCTCCACCTTCCCGGCTTCGAGCTTCGAGAAATCGAGGATGTCGTTGACCAGCGTGAGCAGAGCTTCGCCGGAGCTCTTGAGCGTGGTGGCCAGCTCGCGCTGATCGTCGTCGAGGGGGCTCGCCATGAGCAGGTCCGCCACGCCGAGAATCCCGTTCATGGGCGTCCGGATCTCATGGCTCATGTTGGCGAGGAACTCGCCCTTCGCTTCCGCGCCCTTGCGCGCTTCCTCGATGGCCTCGGCCAGCATCTCCCGGTCCCGGAGGCGCTCGCTCTGGTCCCGAAGCGTCACGACGAAACCGCTACGCTCGCCGTCCGCATGAATGGGCGTGAGGCTGAGCGCGACGGGCACGCGCTCGCCGTCGGGGCGCAGGAGCAGCGTGTCGACGTCCTCGAGCGCCGTTCCGCTCTCGGCCTGCTCGAGGAGCGAGGGCCCGTCGTAGCTCTCGCCACGGAGCGGCGCGAGGGCCTCCGGGGCCTCGAGAGCCTCCACGGGCCGGCCCTGGAGCCGCGTGGCCGCGTGGTTGGCGAAGAGCGGGCGCCCGTCCCGGTCGAAGGCGAGCACGCCATCGGTGATGGCCTGCATGAGCGCGTGGAGCTCGTTGCGTTGCCGGGCGAGGCGCGTCTCGGAGGTCTGGTCCAGCGTGACGTAGAGCTCCTGGAGTTCTCGGCAGCTCGCCTCGAGGGACTGCTCGACCTCGGCGAGATCCTCGGCCTGGTCCCGGTAGGTACGGTCGACGCGGCGGAGAAAGGCTCCCCAGGCCTCCGCGTCCGGGGGCCCTTCCGCATCCACGCCAAGGCGCGCCAGCTGACGGCGCAGTCGCGGGTCTAGCAATTCCGACCTGGACGTCACGCTTTCCGGTACGGCAAGCGCGCTGCGGCTTTGAGCACACGTTTGTCGCTTGGGGCGAAGCGTTCTAGGCAAGGGGAGTGCGACGGTGCTTCGTGGTCCTGCTCGTCCTCGCGTCGCTCGGCCTCGGCACGCAGGCGTTAGCCCAATCGTTCTGGGACGACCCCAACTTTCGATCGCTCGGCTGGCCGACGACGCTCTACAAGCTCGACGGCGTTCCGCGCTTCCTCGAAGAGCGCGTGCGGCTCCGTTGCCCCGGGCCGGAGATCGTGAGGTACCAGGGCAGCACGGTACGCTTTCGGAACCCGCTGCGCGTTCACTACGCCTTCGTGGAGCGCGTCGCGCGCTTCGAGGAGGTCGTCGCCGAGGTGGCCGAGACCATCTATGTGCGGCCCCCGCGCCGCATCGTGCATCACGGCGCCTACAACTGCCGCATGGTGCGCGGGAGGCGACGCCGGGTGAGCGAACACGCGCTCGGAAACGCCATCGATCTCACGGGCTTCGCCTTCGGGCCGCTCGGCAACCGGGAGGCCCCGGAGGGCATGCCGGACTTCTTTCGCCGCAGCTTCAGCGTGAACGTAAGGGACCACTGGAGCCCGCGATATCGTCGGGATACGCGGCACGCGATCTTCCTCCACACGCTCATCGACCGGCTTTCCGAGCGGCCGGACATCTTCCGCGGCATCGTGGGGCCGCCCCAGCGCCGGCATTTGGCCCATATTCACCTGGATGCGGCTCCGTGGCGGTACACCTGGTACCGCTACGACGTGCACGAGACGGGCAACCTCCGGTCCCCCGATTGATGCCGTCACAGGCGGGCGATAGGGTGCCGCATGGCCCGTGAAGGACTGAACAAGGTTCTCCTCATCGGAAACCTCGGCGTCGACCCCGAGCTCCAGTACACGCAGGGCGGTCAGCCCCGGCTCCGCCTCCGCCTGGCGACCACGGAGACGTGGGTGAACCGCGGTGGCGAGCGCCAGGAGGACACGCAGTGGCACACGATCATCGTGTGGGGGAAGCGAGCCGAAGCGCTCAACAACATCCTCTCCAAGGGCCGCAGCATCTGCGTCGAAGGGTCCATCGAATACCGCCAGTGGGAGGACAAGGAGGGATCAAGGATCACGGTCACGTCCCGGTCCGAAATCACGCCCAGGATTTCAGCGATGGTGCCCAGCGGGATCCTCCCCAAA
>JBCCAW010000661.1:0-3115 GCA_039814655.1 Myxococcota bacterium
CCGTCCCCAGCTCGATCCCCGGAATTGCTGGCGTTTTGGGGCAGGTTTGTTCGGTTTGTCGGGTCCGTCCCCCGTGGATCTTGTTAGTCGGGTCCGTCCCCAGCTCGATCCCCGGAATTGCTGGCGTTTTGGGGCAGGTTTGTTCGGTTTGTCGGGTCCGTCCCCCGTGGATCTTGGCGGGTCGTTTGCTCGGGTCAGCCGCCTGGAGAGGCTGGGCGGGGTGGTTGAGAGAGGGGGGATGGACCTCCAGGACGTTTGTGTCGTCGATACCCTCCGGTCTCCCATCGGCAAGCATCGCGGCGGGCTCGCGCGGAAGCGGCCCGACGACCTGGCGGCGGAGGTGCTCGCGGCGCTGCTCGACCGGCACCCGCAGGCGAAGACCGACGTGGAGGAGCTCGTCTTCGGCGCCACCAACCAGGCCGGCGAGGACAACCGCAACATCGCGCGCATGGCCGGGCTGTTGGCCGGCCTTCCCTTCGAGGTCACCGGCGTCACCGTGAACCGGCTTTGCGGGTCCGGTCTCGAAGCTGTGGTGCAATGCGCCCGGGCCATCCGCCTCGGCGATCACGAGGTCATGGTCGCTGGCGGCGTCGAGTCCATGAGCCGCGCGCCCTTTTCCATGCCGCGGGCCGACGAGGCCTTCCCGCGGAAGGCCCCCGTCGCCTACGACACGGCGCTCGGCTGGCGCTTCCCGAACCCCAAGATGGCCGAGCGCATCCCGCTCATCGGCATGGGCGAGACCGCCGAGAACGTGGCCGACGAGTACGGCATCTCGCGGGCCGACCAGGACGCCTTCGCGGCCCACAGCCACCAAAAGGCCGCCGCCGCCTGGGAGGCCGGGCGCTTCGACGGCGAGGTCTTGCCCATCACCGTACCGCCGGCACACAAGCGCGCCGAGGCCACGGTCGTCTCGCGCGACGAGTCCATTCGTCCCGGCTCCACGCCGGAGGTTCTGGCCAAGCTCCGCCCGGTCTTCCGGCAGGGCGGTAGCGTCACCGCCGGCAACTCGAGCCCCCTGAACGACGGCGCCGCGGCCGTGCTCCTCGCCAGCCGGGCCTGGTGCGAACGCCACGGCGTCGCCCCGCGCGCGCGCATCGTGGCCAGCGCCAGCGCCGGCGTGCACCCGAACGTGATGGGCACAGGCCCCATCCCCTCGACGCGCAAAGCCCTCGCCAAGGCCGGCTGGACCGCCGAGGACCTGGGCGCCGTCGAACTCAACGAGGCCTTTGCGTCCCAGAGCCTGGCCTGCGTCCGCACGCTCGGCCTGGACCCGGAGAAGGTGAACGTGAACGGCGGCGCCATCGCCCTCGGACACCCCATCGGCTGCAGCGGCGCGCGCATCGTCGGCACGCTCATGAGCGTGATGGACCAGCGAGAGGCCACCCGCGGCCTGGCCACGCTCTGCATCGGCGTGGGCCAGGGCCTCGCCATGCTCTTCGAGCGCCCTCGGTCCTAACCGACCACGCGCCCTTCGCGCGTGCACGCTTGCCGCCGCGTGGTGTAGACACGGCGGCAATGAAGCTGCGACGACCGCGACGCTTCGCCTTTGCGGTCGTCACGGGCGCCCTCGTCGGGGGCACGCTCGCCTACGGGTTGCGCGCCCGGCCCGCGCCGGAGCCCGCAGCGCCGGAGCCGGAGCTGGGCGAGGTGCGCCGAGGACGCTTCGAAGACGCGGACCTCGAGCGCCGGAGGCTCCCCGCGCGTCTCGTCCCCGTCGCCGCCGGCGTCGGCCAGCCCACGGACCTGGCCTTCGTGCCGGGCCACCGCTCGAAGCTCGTGGTCACCTCGAAGTGGGGCTCTCTACACCTCGTCGACCTCGAGGCGGGCACCCGGACGGACTGGATCTGGCTTCCCGTGACCGATGCGCTCGAGAGCGGCGTGCTCGGTCTCGCCTTCGCGCCCGACTTCGCGCAGAGCGGCCGCTTCTTCGTGCACCAGACCCCGCGAAGCGAAGACGGAAGCGTGACGAGCGCCATCACGGAACTCCGCGTGAACCCGACGACGCTCGAGGCGCCGGAGGTGGTCGCGGACATGCTTCGCGTCGCGCAGCCTCACGGCACGCACAACGCCGGCCAGATCGCCTTCGGTCCGGACGGGCTGCTCTACGTCGCCTTCGGCGACGGCCACGCCGGCAACCCGGAGCGGCGCTCCCAGGACCTCGGCTCGCTCCACGGCAGCCTGCTTCGCCTCGACGCCTCCACGCCGGGCCAGGTCGCCATCCCTCCGGGCAACCCCTTCGTCGCCGAGCCCGGCGTGCGTCCCGAGATCTGGGCCTACGGGCTCCGCAACCCCTGGCGCTTCACCTTCGACGGACAGGGCCGCGCCATCGTCGCCGACGTCGGGCAGAGCCGCTGGGAGGAGGTCAACGTGGTCGCGGCGGGAGACAACCTGGGATGGCCCGACCGCGAGGGCACGGACTGCTACCCCAAGGACGAACCGTGCCGCGAAGGAGACTTCGTCGACCCCGTGCTCGTCTACGACCACCTGGACGGCATCTCCATCACCGGTGGCGTCGTGTGGCAAGCGCCGGGCCCCCTCGAGGGCGCATACCTCTTCGGCGACTTCGGCACCGGGCGCCTTTGGGCCGCGCATCTGCCCGAGGCCGGCGCGGGTGCCGCCGCGATGATCGCCCTCGGCCGCTTCGACGTGTCGCCCTCGGCCTTTGCCCGCGATTCCGAGGGGCGCGTGTTTCTCACGGATTTCCGAATGGAGCGCGTTTATCGCATCGACCTTGCGCTATAGTTTCAAGCGTGCAGTCGGTGGTGGCCCTGGTATTGAGCGCTCTCGCGGGATTCGGCATCGCTTACGGATGGCCGGACGCCGCTGAGCCGGCGCCGGAGAGCGTCGCCGCACCGAGCTGGACGCCGGCGCCGCTTCGCCCGCCGCCGCTCGACCTGCCGGCCGCAGCGTGCACCCAGGGCGTGCTGGCGGAGCTGCCGGACACCTGGACGCGCGACGCCGCCGAGCAGCATCTCCGGGAGATCGTGGCGCTGCAGGAGGGCGTAGAGCTGCTCTCCATGGATTGCGCGACGGCCCCCTGCGTGGCCTGGCTCCGTTGGGAAGACGGGCGCCAGCACCCCCGGATCACCTACCGCTGGTGGTCCCTCGACGACGC
>JBCCAW010000642.1:0-3223 GCA_039814655.1 Myxococcota bacterium
CGAAGCCCGGGCCGAAGCGGAGGAGCCGGCGGCGCTCTACGCGCTGGCCCAGGCGCTCCTCTTCACGGGCGCCGACGACCCCGCCGAGCAGCGCGCCCGGCAGCTCGCGACGCGCGCCGCGGAGCAGAGCGACGACCCGCGCTACGCGGCGCTGGCCGCGCGGCTCCAGGAGCAGCGCCACGAGACGCAGCGCTTCACCGAGCGCGCCGCGCGCCTCGCCCCGGACGACCCGGAGGTGATCCTCCTCGAGGCGCAGGTGGCCCGAGGCGGCCTCCATCCCGAGCGGGCCCTTCCGCACCTCGACCGGCTCCTCGGCGGCCTCCACGGCCGCGTCCGCTCGGCGCTGCCGCCGGAGCTGAGGCTCCAGGCCACGCTGCTCCGCGCGGAGCTGCTGCAGGACTTCGACCTGCCCCAGGCGGCCTACGCGCTGGTGCGCTCCGTCGCGCCCACGCGCTCCCCGGGCTGGCAGCGCGTGCTGGCGGAGTACGCGCGCGCCGCGGGGCATCGCGACGCCTCGCTGGCCGCGCGCCGGCGCGCCGTCGCGCTCCGCTACGACGATTTTGCGAGCCGGCGCGCGCTCATCGCCGACGCCGTGCACCGCGACGAGAGCGCCCGGGCCGCGACGCATCTGGCCGTGCTCGCGGAGCTCGGCCGGGACCAAGGCCGCACGCTCCGCTACGTGGCCGGCATTCACGAGGCCTTCGGGGCCACGGACCGGGCGCTCGAGGTGCTCCGGGAAACGCTACGCATCGCTCCCGACGACGCGAGCACGCGCGTGGCCATGGGGCAACTCTTGCTCCGCCTGGGCCAGCCCGAGGCGGCGAAGGAGTCCCTGGAAGCGGCGCTCGCGCTCCGGCCCCAGGACGCCGAGACGCGTGAGCTGCTCGAACAGATCGAGCCCCGGGAGCGCCGAGACGAGGCCTACGCCATGGCGCCCGACGCGCTGCTCCGGCGCCGCGGCGAGAGCGCCGGCTACCCGAGCACGGTGCTCCAGGACCTCACGGTGAACACGGTCTACGCGAGCGGCCTCGGCTCGTCCTTCCGTCAGCTCGCCACGCAGATCCACGACGACGAGGGCGCCCGGGCGCTCCGGACCCACGCGATCCAGTTCGATCCCGGCTCCCAGCGCGTGGACCTGCGCCTGGCGCGCGTTCACCGCGCCGACGGCTCGCGGCTGGAGGCCACGCAGCTCTACGAGCAGCCCCTCGGCGAGCCCTGGTACCGCATCTACTACGACACGCGCGCGCTGGTGGTCGTGTTCCCGGATCTGGAGCCCGGCGACGTGGTCGAGCTGCGCTGGCGCGTCGACGACGTGGCCCACCGAAACCTCTTCGCCGACT
Source organism: Myxococcota bacterium (assembly GCA_039814655.1). Classification (GTDB taxonomy): domain Bacteria; phylum Myxococcota_A; class Polyangia; order Polyangiales; family Houyiibacteriaceae; genus CALCTH01. Next base: position 1,341 of record JBCCAW010000642.1, read on the forward strand.
ACTACGGTGATCTGCGCTTCTTTCAGGGCTTCGCGCCGCGTGCGCACGTCGAGTACGTGCTCATCGCGCCAGAGGAACGCGCGCTGCACTTCGGCGCGCCGGAGTTGCCGGGGATCACGCGGAGCGAGGAGCGCGACGCGGGCCTCCGCATCACGCGTTTCGTCGCCGAGGACGTGCCGGCGCTCCGGGAGGAGCCCGCCATGCCCGGCATGACCGAGGTCGCCCCCTACCTGCACGTCTCGACCTATGCGACCTGGGAAGAGGTCGGCGCCTGGTGGTGGGGCCTCGTCCAGGACCAGCTGACGCTCGACGACGGCCTCCGGCGCACCGTGCGCCAGCTCGTGCGTGGCAAGACCAGCGCGCGGGACAAGGTCGTGGCCATCCACGATTGGGTCGTGGCCAACACTCGCTACGTGGGCCTCGAGTTCGGCATCCACGGCTACAAGCCCTACCGGGTGCGGCAGATCGTCGAGCGCGGCTTCGGCGACTGCAAGGACAAGGCCTCGCTGCTCTACGTGATGTTCGAAGAAGCGGGCATCGACGCGCACCTGGTGCTCGTCCGGACCCGGCGCAACGGACGCATCGAGGCCGAGCCGGCCAGCCTCGCGGTCTTCGACCACGCCATCGCCTACGTGCCCGAGCTGGACCTCTACATCGACGGAACGGCCGAGCATTCCGGCGTCGCGGAGCTGCCGCCGATGGACCAGGGGGTGACCGTGCTCCACGTGTGGCCGGAGGGCTCCGAGCTGCGCCGCACGCCGGTGCTCCCGCCGGAGCAAAGCCAGCATACGCGCCGCCTGGAGCTCCGGCTCCGGACCGACGGGAGCGGCGAGGTGAGCGCCACGGAGACGCTCGCGGGGACCGAGGCGCCGGCCTACCGGAGCCGCTACCAGGCCGAGGGGACGCGGACGGAGCGCCTCGAAGCGCAGCTCCGCGGCCTCTTCCCGGGAGTGCGTGTGGCCCGGCAGCGCTTCTCCGGGCTGGCCTCGCTCGAGGAGCCCGTCACCGTGCGCTGGAACGGTACGGCGCCGCAGCTCGCGCTCCGCGACGGCGCGCTCCTCCGCATGGCCCCGGCGGCGGCCGGCGAGCTCACCCGGGCCATGGCCACGCAACCCCGGCGCGAGCACGTGCTCGACCTCGGGGGCACCTCGGCCTACGTCGAAGAGCGCGTGGTGCGCCTCGCGCCGGGGCTCCGGGTCCGGGAAGCCCCGGCGGGAGGCACGGCCGAGAGCCCCTTCGGTACGCTCACGCTGAGCGTGAGCACTGAAGGCCGAGCGCTGGTGCTCCGCACGGAGCTCGTCGTGGCGAGGGACCGCATCGCGCCGGACGACTACGCCGCCTTCCGCGGCTGGCTTCAGGAGGCCGACCGGATCCTCCGGCAGCGATTGATCCTGGAGGGCGCACGATGACCCGCCTCGCCCCCCTCGCGGCGCTCGTGCTGGCGGCCTGCGCGGCCGGCGCGACGACGCCCGCGGCTCCGGAGCTGGACGCGCTTCGGCGCCGCGCCGCCGCCCGGCCAGGCGACGCGCAAGCCTGGAACCGGCTGGCGGAGGCGGAGCTCCTGGACGCGGAAGGCGACCCGGAGCGGACGCGCGAGACCCTCGACCGGGCGCTTCGCCTGGACCCCACGCGGCCGATGCTCCACCTGCTGAGCGGCCTCGAGCACCAGCACCACGGCCGGCCGGCGGACGCCGCGGAGGCCTTCGTCGCGGCGCTCGAAACGCCCGCGAGGGCAGCCGAAGCCGCCCGGGCCCGGAACGAGGACGCGGCGGCCCAGGAGCTCGCGGCGGCCGCGCTCGAAGCGCTGGCGGAGCTTGCGCCGCGGTTTCCGGAGCTCGCGCCGCGGCTCAGTAGTTACCAGAACAGATGGTTCTGTTGTAAGC
>JBCCAW010000097.1:0-13628 GCA_039814655.1 Myxococcota bacterium
GCCTCGGGCGCGCTGCGGCGGCGCAGGGTGAGGTCGAGCAGGCCGAGGCGTTCTTCGAGGAGGGTCTGACCACCGCGGACGCGCACCGGGAGGCGACGGGCACGTCCGTGAGCGCCGAGCGCGTGGCCCTCGTGCGGGCCTGGGCGGAGCTCGTGCTCTTTGCCGGCGGGCGTGATGTGGCGGCGTTGCGCCCGGCGCTCCGCGCGACCTACCGGGAGCTCGCGGCGCTCGGCAATCCACGTTTTCGGGAGGCGGCCTTCACCTTCGAGGTGTACTTGACGATGCTGCGCCTGCCCGGCCGGGTGGGGAGCGAAAGGGACGAGCGATGATGGGAACGACGAAGCGAGGGTTTCGCGCGATGGGCGCCAGCAGCGCGCTGCTGGCCTTGGTCGCCATGGGCGGCTGCACCGAAGACCTCTTCGCCGAGCCAGACGGCGGCATGGTCACCGTCGACATGATGGGCGGCGGCGACGACTTCTCCGCCGTGTTCGCCGCGCTCGGCTCCAGCTGCGCGGACTGCCACGCGCCCGGCGCGCCGGGCTTCACCACGGGGACCGAGGCCACGCAGGATTGGAGCTCGGAGAGCGCCGCTCAGAGCTCGCTGCTGCTGAATGCGTCCGGCCTCGTCGCCCCCTTCGACGCCTGCAACGGCGTGCCCCTCGTGGTCCCGGGCTCGCCGGAGCAGAGCCTGATCATGGCCTACCTCGACGCGGGGGTCCGGGCGTCCTTCGCCGACGGGGACTGCACTGGCGCGGCGCTCGTGGACGGCACGATTCGCGCGACGGTGAGCGGCGCGGGCGTCGAGGCGCTGCGTAGCTGGATCGCCGCCGGCGCTCCCTGACGCGGGCCTGAAGCGGCGCCGGCTCAGGCGCCGGTCTGCGCGTCGCCGCCCGGGAGCCGGAGGTCGTTCCAGCGGATCATGCCGCCGCGCATGGACGCGGTGCGCTCGATGCCCTGCTTGCCGAGGATCTTCGTGGCCTGGGCCGAGCGCCGGCCCGAGCGGCAGAAAATGACGACGGGCTTGTCCTGGGGCACCTCGCCGGCGCGTTCGGCGAGGGACCCGAGGGGGATGAGCTGCGCACCCTCGATGCCGCCGAGGTCGCCTTCGAGCTCCTTCGGCTCGCGCACGTCGAGGAGGTGCACCTCGCCCAGGTGCTGGGCTACCCAAGCCGGCTCGACCTCCGGGAAGCCCGCGTAGCTCCGGCTGATGGGCGCCCAGTCGTCTTCGGCCGCGGGCAGCGGCGCCGTGGGCTTGCCCACCTCCATGTTGGCGGGCACGGCCACGTCGATGGCCTTCGGGTGCGGGAGCTGGAGGTTGTCCATGAAGCCCACGAAGTCGCCCTCGTTGGCGTCGCCGCCGATGCGCGGGTTGTGCGCCCGCTCCTCCCCCACGCTCGTCACCGTGCGCCCGCCGTAGTCGTGGGCCGGGTAGAGCAGCGTGCGGTCCGGCAGGCTGAAGATCTTCTCGCGAATGGAGTGGAAGAGCGCGCGCGCGCTCCCCTGCTGAAAGTCCGTGCGCCCGGCCCCGCGCACGAGGAGCGCGTCGCCGGTGAAGGCCAGGCCCTCGTCCTCGAGCACGTAGGTGGTGCAGCCGTCCGTATGCCCCGGCGTCGACCGCGCCAGGAGCCGATGGCAGCCAAACTCGAGCACGTCTCCGTCCTCCAGGTACACGTCCGCGCCGCGGGCCCCGGTCGCGGCGCCCACGGCGATCTTCGCCCCGAGCGCCTCGCGCAGACGCCAGGCCGCGGTGACGTGGTCCGCATGCACGTGGGTCTCCACGGCGTAGCGAAGCGTGAGCCCGAGCTCGCGGACGAGCGCCGTGTCGCGACCGAACTGCTCGAAGACCGCGTCGAGGATCACCGCGTCTCGCGTCTCCTCGTCGGCGAGCAGGTAGCTGTAGGTCGAGGAGAGGCCGTCGAAGAGCTGACGAAAGAGCAGGCGCCGCGTCATGTCCACAGTATGGGACCCGAGCCGCCTGGCACCAGCGCGCGGCCGGCGTCGCTTTTCTGACGTGGCTTAAGCTCCCCTTCGGACCCCGCACGTTTTCTATGTGCGGGCCGGACACGACGCCCGTGGAAGGACCTCATCCATGACGCTCTCGAACACGATTCTCCGCCCTCTCCGAAAGGGCATCGGACCCCTCGCCTTCGCCCTCGGCCTCGGCCTCGCGGCACCGTTGCCGGCGGCCCCTACGGCCTCCGCGCAACCGAACGCCGAAGAAGGCGAGCGCGGCCAACGCGGTGACCGGGCTCATCGCGGCCATCGCGGCCATCGCGGCCAGGGTCACGGCCTCCGGGCCATGCTTCGCCAGCTCGACCTGAGCGAGAACCAGCGAACGCAGGTGCGGGCCATCATGGAGTCGGCCCGCACGCGCCGGGCCGAGATCGGCGCGATGCCCGCGGGCCCGGAGCGCGTCGCCGCGCGCCAGGCGCTCCGGCAGGAGACGCGGCGCCTCACCATGGAGGTGCTCACGCCGGCCCAGCGCCGGCAGGCCGAGGCGCTGAAGCGCGAGCACGTGCAGAACCGCGTCAGCGCGCGTGTGGACCGCATGACCGAGCGCCTCGGCCTCGACGCGGCGCAAGCGCGGCAGGTGGAGGCGCTCTTCCTCCGCGAGGCGCGTGCGCGCATGAGCGCCCGGGAGAGCGGCGAGGGGCCCCCGGACCGCGCGGCGCGCGAGGCCCGGAGGGATGCCATGCGAGGCCAGCTCGCCCGCATCCTCACGCCGGAGCAGCTGGAGCAGCTCGAGGCCCATCGCGCGCACCGCGGCGAGCGTCGCGGTGAACGGCGCGGCGGCCAGCGCGGTCGCTGACCTCGCCCAGCGCTGCGCGGCCGCGGTCCTCCGGAATGGCTTCCGGGAGCCGCGGCCGCGACGCGTCGCCTTTCCGCTTGTCGTAGTCACTTGACTGCATGGGGCCTCTTGCCGTAGTCGTTCGACTACGATGCCCACCCGCCAACGACCGCCTCGGGGACGCGAGGCCGTGCGCCGCGCCCTCGTCGAGGCCGCGGCGCCGCTCCTCGCGGCGCGGCCGGACCTTCGCGTGCGGGCCGTCGCCGCCGCCGCCGGCGTCAACCACGGCCTCGTGCACCGGCACTTCGGGTCGAAGGAGGCGCTCCGGCGGGCCGTGCTCGAGCACCTGGCCACGCGGCTGGGCGAGCGTCTCGCGCCGCTGGACGAGAAGGACGCGCTCGCCCTCGATGACGCTTTCGCCGCGGCCTTCCGGGCCGTGAAGGAGGAGGGTCTCTACTGGCGCGTGCTCGCCCGCACCTTGCTGGACACGGCGCCCGAAGGCGAAGCGCCGGACCGTGAGGTGCTGCCGTCCTCGCTTCAGTCGGTGTTCCCCATCGCGCGAGCCCTCGTGGAGCGCGCGCGCGCCGCCGGACATCCGGACCCGCGGGCGCTCGTCGCCGAGCGCCTCGCGCTCGGCCTCGGCTGGCTTTTGTTCGGGCCCTTCCTCCGCGCGGCCACGGGTCTCGAGGCCCACGCCGAAGAGCGCGTGCTTGCGTCCTTCGAAGGCCACGGGCCTCGCCGTATAGGCGACGGGACATGAGGCACGGGACATGAGCCGGAGACGTCTCCTCGCGCTGGTCGCGGTCCTCACGCTGGCGACGCTCGGCGTGGGCGCGTACGCGCTCCGCCGAAGCCTACGACCCGAGGAGGTGACGGTCCTCGAGACGCGCGCGCTGGCGAGCCCGCAGTCCCTCGACGACCACTGCGAGGACGCCATCGGCCCGCCGCGCGTCGAGCGCCTCGGCGACCGCATCTTCGTGGCCCGGGGCTACGACCTCGCCAACACGATCCTCGTGCGCACGGACGAAGGCGCCGTGGTCATCGATGCGGGCATGAGTCCGGCGCGCAGCCGGGTGAGTCGGGACGCGCTCCTCGCGGCCTCGCCGGGCCCCATCGCGGCGCTCGTGCTCACGCACAGCCACATCGACCACGTGGGCGGCGCCGCCGCCTGGACCGAGCACGCCGGCGAGGACTTGCCCATCTGGGCCACGGCGGAGTTCGTGCCGCACTTCTACAAGCAGTACGGCCTCTTCCGCCGCGCCGAGGCCCGCCGCGGGGCGCGGCAGTTCGGCTGGCACGTTGGCGACGACGCCCTGCCCTGCTCGGCCCTCGGACGCCGCGTGGACCTCGAGGCCACGCTCGAGGTGGGCGTGCGCATGCCGACGCACACCTTCGAGGGCACGGCGACCTTCGCCGTCGGCGAGCTGACCTTCGTGCTCGAAGAAGCCCACGGCGAGACCCACGACCAGCTCTTCGTGTGGATTCCCGAGCTGTCCGCCCTCGCCGCCGGCGACAACTACTACCGGGCCTTTCCCAACCTCTACACGATCCGCGGGACCTCGCCGCGCCCCGTGGGCGACTGGATCGCGAGCCTCGACCGCATGCGCCGCCTCGCGCCGCGCTTGCTGCTCCCCTCGCACACGGCGCCCCTCGAAGGCCGGGAGACCATCGCCACGGCGCTCACGCGCTATCGCGACGGCATTCAATGGGTCCGGGACCAGACCGTGCGCGCGGCCAACGCCGGCGAGCCCCGGAGCGCCTTGGCGGCGCGCATCGGCCTCCCCGAGGCGCTTGCCGGCGAGCCGGCGCTGGCCGAGCTCTACGGCCAGGTCGACTGGTCGGCGCAGGCCATCTTCACGAACGAGCTCGGCTGGTTCGACGGCCGCCCGGAGACGCTCTACCCGCCGGCGGCGGACGAGCGCGCGCGGCGCCTCGTCGCCGGCCTCGGCGGCCCGGAGGCCGTGCTTCGTCAGGCCCGGGAAGCGGACGCCGCCGGCGACCACCGCTGGGCCCTCGAGCTTCACGCCTTGCTGCGGGACCGCGAGGACGGCCCTGGCAGCGACGCGGAACGCGAGGCCCGGGCCGCGACGCTCCGCGCGCTGGCCGAGGGCGTGGCCAACACCAACGGCCGCGGCTACCTCCTCGAGGTCGCGTACGAGCTCGAGCACGGCTACGCGCCACTCGGCAGACCCCGCCCGAGCGACTCGCTGGTGGACGCGATCCCCCTCCCGCTCCTCTTCGAGCTCCTCTCCTCGCGGCTGATCCCCGAGCGTGCGGCGGTCCACGAGAGCGTCGTCTTTCGCTTCCCGAACGAGGAGGAGACGCCGCAGTTCGTGCTCACGGTGCGCCAGGGCATCGCCGAGGTCGTGGTCGGCGCGCCGCTCCCAGGCACGCCGGAGCCGCTGGCCACGCTGACCACCGACGCGGCGACTTACCGGCGCATCGCGCTCCAGCTCCTTGGCCCTGGCGAAGCGCTCGCGGAGGGGCGCCTGGAGGTCGACGGCGACGCGCTTCGCCTCGCGACCTTCCTGGAGCGCTTCGACCGCAGCCTCTGAGCGGCCGAGCTTGTTCGTCCTGGATCGGCGATATCGGGTTGGCAGGTGTCGCGAACGAGCCCCAGAGGCGTCTGTAGGTCCCAGGAGCGGGTGAGGTAGCGATGAGCGAAGCCGAACACGGTGACAAGCGTGAGCCCACGTCGGACGACAAGCGGGAGGCCGTGCTCGAACGGCACCCGCACCGCCACGACCTGGTGGACCCGGCGACGCTGCGCTGGGTTGCCGCCATGCTCCGGGACGTGGACGAGCCCATCGCGCGGAAGCTCGCCAGCCATCTCGAAGGCGTCGCCCAGAACGCTGGGGACGAAATCGAGGTGCTGTGGACGCCGGACCCCGCCAAGCCCGAGGGCACCGTGCTGGGCACGCAGGGGCCCCGCTCGCTCACGGACTCGGAGTGGGCCGCGATCGAGGACACGCACTACTGAAGTGCCGGGCGCCAGCTTCGGGCGCTGGTGAAACCGACGGCCGCCTGAATCTATACGGACCCTTAGGGACTCTGTAACGATCCCCGTACCTCCCTCGTTCGTACTGCGGACACAACGTGAGCAGCACGACTCCCCCGCCCACCATCGCTGGCTACGAGGTGACCGACCTCGTCGGGCGGGGATCCATGGGCACGGTGTACGCCGCGCGGCCCGCGGACGGGGGCGACGCCGTGGCGCTCAAGGTCCTGCGCCACGAGGTGCTCGATTCGGAGATGGGCCTCGTGCGCTTCGAGCGCGAGCTGGACGCGCTCCGCCGCATCGAGCACCCGGGCGTGACGCGCGTCTTCGACACGGGGCAGCTCGACGACGGGCGCCTCTACCTCACCATGGAACTCCTCGAGGGCAAGGACCTCGACCGCCGCATCGACGAAGACGCGCCTTCGCGCCTCGCCATGCTCGAGCGCGTGCATGAGGCGCTCGGCCCCCTCGCGGCCGCCCACGAGGCGGGCATCATTCACCGGGACCTCAAGCCCGAGAACGTCTTCTTGCTGGACGCGCCGCGCGATGGGCAGCGCGTGAAGCTCCTGGACTTCGGCATCGCCCGGGACCTCAGCGACGACGCCGCGCGAAAGACGGCCACGGGCGTCGCCGTGGGCTCGCCGGCCTACATGAGCCCGGAGCAAGCAGCCAAACCCCGGGATGTCGGTCCGCCCACGGACGTCTGGTCCGTGGGCGTGATGCTCTACGAGCTCCTGAGCGGCGAGCTGCCTTACGACGGCGAGTCACCGACGGCGGTGCTGCTCGCCGTGTGCACGGAGCAGCACCGCCCACTCGAGAAGCAGGCCCCGAGAGCGCACCCGAAGCTCGCGGAGCTCGTCGAGCGCTGCCTCCACAAGCGCCCCGACATGCGCCCGGCGAATGGCGCCGAGCTCGCCAAAGAACTCGGCGCGCTGCTCGCCGACCCGAAGGTGCGGGCCACCTTGGTGGGCGAGGCCGCGACGCCGCTCGGCGCGCCGCTGCCGGCGCTCGAGGCCGCCGCCGCGCGCTTCGACGCCGCCTCGCCCTTCGACACGCATCCCCCGCCGAAACCCCCCGTCGACGACGCGGCGGGAGCGTCGGGCCCGAGCGGACTCCGCGATTCGGCGCCTCGTGGCGGAGAAGGCCGGCGCCGCCGCTGGGGCGTCGCGGCCCTGGCGATGCTCGCCCTGGGCGGTCTCGCGGGCGCGGGCCTCGCGGCCTCCGGCGACGAAGATGCCTCCGCGGCGCCGATGGACCCGCGCGCGGCCGACAGCGAGAGCGTCGCCGAAAGCGGCGACCCGCAGGTCGGCGAGGCCATGGGCGACCTGCCCCGCGGCGACGCACCGCGTGGAGACGCCCCGCCCGAGGAAGCACGGCGCCGAGAAGCACGGCCCGGAGAAGAGCCGGCGCACGGCGACGCACCGGCGCTCGCTCGGGATGCGCCTAGCGCCCCGGCTCCCTCGCAGAGGCGCGCGGCCCGCGTTGCGCCGGAGCGTGCCGCCTCGAGCGGGGCGGCGGCGGCGGCGGCGCGGGGTGAAGGTGCCGCGGCCGCCGCAGAGGCGTCGCCCGCGGAGGCCACACCTCCTTCGCCGGTGCCCGCGCCGGAAGCCACGGAACCGGCCGCGCTCCCCGCGGGTCATGACGAAGCGCCGCCGGTCGACGCGCCGCCGGTCGACGCGCCGCCGGTCGACGCGCCGCCGGTCGAAGCTCCGCCCGTCGATTCTCCGCCCGTCGAAGCGCCGCGTGAAGAAGCGGCACCGGAACGACCGAGCGGGACCGCGGAGCCCGAGCCCGAAGAGGCGCCGGAACGTCCGGGCTTCGTGACCTTCTGACCGTCCTCCACCCTGGCCCTCCCGTCGATGCGTCTCCAAGCTTGTTTTCTCGCCTTCGGTCTCCTGGCGGCCTTCGCCGCGCCGCGCCGCGCCGCCGCGTCGCCCTGGACGCTGCCTCGCGGCGACCTCGTGCTCGTGACGGGCTACGACCTCCTCTGGGCCGGCTCCGAGTACCTCGACTCGCGGAACCCGCGGGACTACCCGCTGAACGGCCGGCTCACGGCGTCGACCTTCACGCTCGCGGCGCGCGCGGGCTTCACGGACCGGCTCGAGCTCGAGCTGCAGATCCCCGTGCGCCTCGTGAGCTTCACGTCGGACCCGGTCATCCTCCTCTCCCAAGAGAACGCGACCATCGACTTCTTCCAGGAGAACATCCTCGACTTCACGGCCACCGAGCGCGGCGTGGGCGACGTGATCCTCGCGGCCCGCTACGGCCTGCTCCAGGGCTCGACGGCCCTGGCCCTCGAAGGCCGCGCCAAGATCCCCGCGGGCTACGACGGCCCCGAGGGGACCTTCGGCGCGGACCCGGAGACCATCGCGGACTTCGACGCGGGCGAGGCGGTCAGCCCCGAGAACATCAGCGACGACGTCACGCTCGGTTCCGGGCAGGTCGACCTCTCGCTCAACATGTTGCTCGGCAGCGCCTTCGCGTCGCGCACCTTCATCCGCGCCGACGCGGGCTTCACGCTCCGCCTCGACGGCGCCGGGGACCAGGTCACGGGCGCGCTCAAGGTGGGACAGGCCGTCGGCCGCCGCGTGCTCCTCTTCGTCGAGGCCCGCGGCGCCTACAGCGTGCAGCGCGGCCGCTCCGTGGGCGTGAGCGTCTTCGCCCTCGACCCGGACTTGCCAGCCACCGAGTACGGGCCCGAAGGCGACCCGCTCTTCAACCTGGGCCTGCGCGTCTTTCCCCTGGACTTCGACGTCTTCCAGGTCGCCGGCGGCGCCATCTTCCGCTTCTCGGATCAGGTGGAGCTCAACGTCGCCTACCAGCGCGTGATGCTCGGCCGGAACATCGCCCAGAGCCAGCAGCTCTTCATGGGCGTGGCCTTCCGCCGCTCGCTCGTGGACTGACCAGCGTCGACGCCGGGTCCAGCGGGCGGTAAGAGAGGCCGCATGCGCATGCGGGAGCTCGGTCGCACGGGGATTCACCTGAGCGAGATCAGCCTGGGCAGCTGGGGCTTCGCGGGGGCCTATGGGCCGCTCAAGGACGAAGTGCAGCGCGCCGTGGTGGACGAGGCGCTCGAGGCGGGCATCACGACCTTCGACGCGGCGCCGCTGTGGGGCGACGGCGCCGTGGAGCGCTTGCTCGGCGACGCGCTGGCGGACGCGGAGAGCGTGCAGCGCATCACGCGCGGCGGCGCGCGCTGGGTGGACGAGCGCGTCGACAAGAGCTTCACGCCGGAGGCGCTCCGGGCGGACGTCGAAGGCTCCCTCGAGCGGCTCCGCACGTCCCGGGTGGACGTGTGGTTGCTCCACGACCCGCCGGAGCACGTGCTCCGCGAGGATGCGCTTCATGAAGCGCTCGAGGCGTTCGCCGGAGAAGAGCTCTTCGGCGCCTGGGGGGTAAGCACCACCGACGCGGACGTCGCGCGCATGGCCATGGCCCGCGGCGCCAAGGCCCTGTGCGTGCCCCACAACCTCTTCGCGCGGGACCTCGTGGCCGAGCTCGCCACGGAGCTCGGCGTCGCCGGCTGCGGCCTCATCGCGCGCTCGCCGCTGCTCCACGGCCTGCTCGCCGGACGCTGGACCGAGTACCGGCAGTTCGGGGAGGAAGACCACCGGCGCGAGCGTTGGAGCCCGCGTACGCTCGGCATCCGCGTGCGCCAGACGAACACGCTGCGCTTTTTGGTGCGCGGCGAGGTGTCCACCATGGCCGCGGCCGCGCTCCGCTACGTGCTCGCCGAAGAGGCCGTGTCGACCTGCGTCGTCGGCGCGCGGCGGCCCGTGCAGGCGCGCGACGCTGCGCGCATGGTCGGCGAGCCCCCCTACCTGCCGGAAGCGGACCTGGACCGGCTGGCGAGCGTGCTCGCCTCGATGGGTGCATGACCGTGCGCCGCATCGCCGAGAGCACCCGATGACTACGCCCCTGCACACCCTCGACGGCACCGAGCTGCTCCGCCTGATGGACGAGGGCGCGCTGACGAGCCGGGCCCTCGTGGAGGCGCTGCATGAGCGCGCGGACGCCGTGGAGCCGCGCGTGGGCGCCTTTGCACATCAGCTTCGCCGGGAAGCGCTGGACGCCGCCGACGGCCTCGACGCCGCGCGCCGTCGCGGCGAGCGCCGGGGCCGGCTGCATGGGCTGCCCGTGACCATCAAGGAGAGCGTGGACGTCGCTGGCATTCCCACGACGCTCGGGCTCACGAGCCGCCGGGACGCGCCGGCGGCCCGGGACGCGGTGGTGGTGCGCCGGCTGCTCTCGGAGGGCGCGCTGGTGCTCGGCAAGACCAACGTGCCGCAGACGCTGCTCGCGCCGCTCGAGTGCACGAACCGGCTCTTCGGCACCACGCACAACCCCTGGCGCCACGGCCACGGCCCCGGTGGCTCGAGCGGCGGTGAAGCGGCGGCGCTCGCGGCGGGCACGAGCGTGGTGGGCGTGGGGACGGACATCGGCGGGTCCATCCGCACGCCGGCGGCCATGACCGGCGTGGTCGGCCTCAAGCCGACGAACGACCGCTGGTCGAACGTCGGCTCCCGGGGCCTGCTCCCGGGCCAGGAGCTCGTGCGCTCGCAGATCGGGCCCATGGCCCGGAGCGTTCGTGACCTGTCGCTCCTCATGGACGCGCTTCCCGCGCGGGACATGAGCCCCCTCGACCCGCGCGTGCCGCCGCTCGATGACGCCGCGGCGCCGGGGCGGCCGCTCGTGGTCGGCGTGGTCGAGGACGACGGCTTCCTGACGCCGGCGGCCTCCGTGCGTCGGGCCGTGCGTGAGGCGGCGGACGCCCTCGAGCGCGCCGGCTGCAAGACCGTGCGCTTCGCCCCGCCGAGCGTGGAGGAGGGCGTCTGGGTCTACTTCGGCGGCGTGAGCGCCGACGGCCTGGGCACGCTCGACGAGGCGCTCGCCGGGGAAGAGCTCATCGAGCCGCTCCGCATGCTGGGTCGCCTGGGTCGCCTGGGGCGCACGGCACGTCGCGGCCTCGCCCGCGGGCTGCGCCTCTCCGGCGAGCACCGGGTGCCGAAGCTGCTCGAAGCGCTCGGCGAGAAGGGCATAAAGACCTACTGGGAGCTCGTGGCCCGGCGCACGGAGCTGAAGCTCGAGGCCCTCGAAGCCTGGGACCGCGCCGGCGTGGACGTGGTGCTCGGCCCGGTCTTCGCGACGCCGGCTTGCCCCATCGGCATGAGCTCGGACTTCACGCTCGGGTTCAGCTACGTGAGCCGCTACAACCTGCTCGACCGGCCCGCCGGTGTGGTGCCCGTGAGCCGCGTGCGCACGGATGAGCTCGTGCGGAGCAACGCGCGGGACCGGGTGGAAAAGCGCGCCGCGGCCATCGAGGCGGAGAGCGCGGGCCTCCCGCTCGCGGTCCAGCTCGCGGGCCGCCCCTTCGGCGAGCGCACGGTGCTGCACGCGATGTCGCTGCTCGAAGCCGCGGTGAGCGGCGGCGAAAGCTTCCCCACCACCCCCGTCGACCCCCGCTGAGCCCGCCGGGCGACCGCGCAGGGACCGCGCCAGGGGACGGACCCGACAAACCGAACTAACGCGGCCGAAACTCCAACGATTCCGTCCGCGTTAGTTCGCTAAGTCGGGTCCGTCCCCTTGCCGTGCTCCCAGGTGTCGGGCTCCACGGGGGGCATCACGCGCTGGCGGATGTCGCGGAGCCGGCTGGCGACGCGGGCGCGGGCGTCCTCCGGGACCCGGAGCAGCAGCGACTCGACCGCTTCGGCGGCGCGACGGTTCTGCCCGCCCGTGGGGTAGCGTTCGAGGTAGCCGAGGTAGGCCTCGGCGCGGCGGGTCGGGTCCCCTTCGGCGAGGGCTTCGCGGCAGGTCTTGGCCCAGCGCGCCAAATCGCCGGCCTCCCGCCGCATGACGCCGTCGCTCGCGTTCTTCGGGCCGTCGCCGTCGCGCATCACCACCACCCTACGGTCGGTCCTTCCGGAAGCTTCGTTTCACGGTCCGAACCGCCCTTTTTCGCAAGGGCGTTGATAATGTGGGCCTTCCGCGGACATCGGGGAGCGGAAGATGCAGCCGGAGCGTCGTCAGGTCGGTCTCGTCGAAGAGCTGGTGCGCGAGCATGCGCCCTTCGTCGGCCGCGCGCTCCGCTACCTGGGCGTGCCCGAGGCCGACGTGCCCGACGCGACGCAGGAGGTCTTCCTGGTCGCCCACCGGCGCCGGGACGACTTCGATGGGCAGTCCCCTCGTGCATGGCTGAAAGCGATCGCCGTGCACGTGGCCCGCAATGCCCGCCGCTCGCTGCGGCGCCGGCGCGAGGCTGGCGCCGACGCCTTGCCCGAAGGGAGCGTGCCGCCGGCGCAGGAAGCAGCCGCCGAGCGGCGAAGCCGGCGGGGGCGAGCGCTCGCGTTGCTCGAGGCGCTCCCCAAGGCGCAGCGCGAGGTCTTCGTGCTCCACGACGTGGAGCAGCACACCATGAAAGAGGTAAGCCACATGCTCGGGATCCCCCTCCAGACCGGCTACTCCCGCCTCCGACTGGCCCGAGCGCGGCTCCAGCGCACGCTCACCGACGAGGAACAGGCATGAGCGACTCCACCCGCTCCCGAGAGCTCGACGCGCTCGTCGCCGACATGCGAAGCGACGTGCTGCACCCCGCCGAGGTCGACGCCGTGGTCGCCGGGCTGCTGACCACGCTGACCCCACCGCCCGGAGGCGGCGGCGCGGCGGGCGGCCCCGACACCGCGACGTCCTGTCCAAATCCGTCTTCGGAAGTCAGGTCACTCGCTGTCAAAGTTGCGGTGTGAGTACCGTTGGAGTACACGAAGGCAGACCCAAATCCATCAGTGCTGTTCCACACACCCGTCACGACGAGGTTCCCCGACACCGCCGACCAACCCAGCTTCAAGTCCTGCGCCGACCTCCACCGCGCAGTCTCCACGAACACCTCGGCCGACACACACGCGATGAGCCACAGCATCCTCTTCCTCAGAACACGCGAACGTACTTTACTCGAATTTTCCGTGGTGCTTGGAGAAGGACGACTTGAGTGAAGTTGAAGCACAGAAACGAGTCGGGTGAGGCTCCGAACTCCTCGCGTCGACACACCTTCCCCACGTCGAGCGTGCGATCTCGCGACCGCTCTGGAACCGGAGGCGACCACCACCGACCAAACCACGAGCCTTCGCAATGAGGACAAAGAGCATGACAGACATGTGAAGCGGTTTGAAGACGATGTCAACACTTTAGTTCTAGCCTGGTGCGTCCGGAGGCGCGGATCACGAGCGTCGCGGGCTGTGAGAACTCCCTCCAACTTTTTTGTGTGGTGTGTGGGAGGGAGAGAAGATGACTTCCTTGAACAGTAGGCGGGGGCAGGAAGTTTGACAACAAGGTGCATCATCTTCAGAAGAGGATGTCGGGCCGAGCACCACGAGGCGCCAGATGTCTTCGTAGTGCCAGCGCCCGGGAGATGGAGCCAACCCCGCCAACCAGCCCGCGTACCAGGGGGTGTCAAACTGGACAGCATTACATTGTGCTCCTACGTCGTGGAGATCGGGCATTCCGACAGGTACGTAGAGGCTTGGATGCTCCGAACACATCGCGCGGTAGGAGGCCACAATCGCACGGAAAGGTACGATGACCTCCAGCACCAAGAGTGCAGAGTAGCATCTGGATACAACAAAGCATGTAGTCGAAAGGAGCGGGGAGCAGTCTGCGTGACTCTAGCACTCCTTCATGCCGCCGTCCTGGTAGTTGCCAAAGTCTTGGTCTCGCAGCCGCGGCTCGACGCGCACGGTGCCCGTCCTGTCGAGTCCCTCGATGATGCAAGCGAGCGTCTGCTGGCAGCGCTCGTAGGGCGACGTATAAAAGTACAGCTTGTCGTCATCGGTCAACAAAGCTCGCAACAAC
>JBCCAW010000827.1:0-1822 GCA_039814655.1 Myxococcota bacterium
GACCTCGGGCCGGTCCGACACGGAGACCAGGAGCACGGGAGGAATGGCGTCCTCCATCTTCTTCCGGTCGTCGAAGAAGGCGTTGCGCACCTTGCGCGCGTGCGCCGAGACCTCTTCGAGTTCCTGGTCGTTGGCGTCCTCGAGCTCGGAGATCTTTTCGATGATCTCCAGGATCGCCCGGTTGATGGGCTCGTCCTGGCCCTTGGACTTGTCCAGGTGCTTTCCGATCGCGTTCACGTCGGAAATCGACAGGGGGTAGATGTCGTAACCGGCGGCCGGCGAGCTGTAGACCGACTGAAGAACACCCAGGCAGACGTAGAGATTCTTGTCGTAGATGCTCCCCTTATGCCAGCGCATCATCATGGCGAAGATGCGGCTGACGGTGTAGCGGTTCGGCTGCACCGAGGAGAGGATGAGGAACGGGTCACGTTCCCCGATCAGCGCGTCGATGACCCAGCGGTTCTCGATCTCCAGCATCTGGAGGAAGACCGGATAGTTCTCCGGTGTGATCCCGACGGTGCTGAGGAAGCGTGCGTAGGTCACGGAGGCCTCGACCGCCTCCGGAGTGCGCGTTCCGAACATGCCCTGGAGCAGGCGATTCTCGATTTCGCGGATGAAGGCGTCCGAGTCGTTTCGTGTGTCGGCCATCAGAGTGTCCCGTGTGTGCAAGGGTGAGGGGCCGGCTCAGGCGCCGTCGACGAAGAGGTGGCGCGGGGGCACTTCCTCTTCCAGGTAGTTGCCGCGAACCAGGAGGACCTGGGGAATGACGTCTTCGAGCACCTTGGTGTTGTCGAAGAAGTTGCTGCGGACACGCATCGCCTGGCGCGCCACGGATTCCATGCGCCCATCCCAGCGAAGACCCTCGAGGGAGCCGACCCAGTCGAGGATGTCGAGAATCACCCGGTTCCGGGCTTCGTTCTGGCCGGCTTCCTTGACGAGGTGCTTCCCGAGGTTGTCCACGTCGGCGACGGTGAGCGGGTAGATCTTGTAGCCGTCGCGGGGCGAGCTGTAGGCGTTCTGTAGCGCGCCGAGCACGATGGCGAGGGTCTTGTGGTAGATGCCGCCGGGGCGCCAACGCGTCAGCAGGATGAAGGCCTTCTGAATCACGTAGGTGTTCGGCGGAATCGTCGAGAGCAGCAGGAACGGGTCTCGGTCCTCGCCGATGAGCTCGTCGAGTACCCAGTGGTTCTCGATTTCGAGCATCTTCAGGAAGAGCGGATAGTTCTCAGAGTCGAGTCCGGAGAGCCGAAGGAACCGGGCGAAGGACATCGCCGATTCCACTGCTTCCGGCGTTCGCGCCGACATGATCTGCTGAAGAATACGATTCTGGACGCCGAGAATCGCATCGCGGGTCCATTCGCCCTCGGTCGAGGGGTCGGTCGTGGCCAAGATCGCCTCCGAAAGAATCTCGTGGGACGGCGCGGATTGCACCGCCTGGGCTGTCGAGCCGGGGCGCAGTGTCGGTAAACGCCAGATCGATGTCAACGCGAGAGTTGAGGCGCCGCACCCGCCCGGCCCCAGGGAGGCGGAGGGTCTCCAGCGTCGCGGCGCGGCTGCTCGGAACACGGCCCGGGTCCACGCAGCCCCGCCCCCCCGCGACGCGCTCGGGGGCCTCCGTGGGCAGCCTCTCGGCTGGCTCGCGCTCGATGCGCGTGCGGCGCGGTGCATCCCCCGTGTCGAGCGCGTGGACCGCCCCCGAGAGCGTCCTGGCGGCCGGCCGGAATTGTATCTCGGTCGATAGCGGCCACGTAGCCTGTCAACGAAGTTGGCACTCGGCGCACCGGCCGAACTGCCGTGCACGCCGACGGGCCCACCCGCACGA
>JBCCAW010000500.1:0-4534 GCA_039814655.1 Myxococcota bacterium
CTGGAGCGGAACAAGCCTGATGATACCTTCGGCTGGGGCGTGGTCCTGTCACGGTTCTGCCCGGGGACCGGCGCGAAGCCCGTCCCAAGAAGCTCGACGCGGCTCCCGATGCCGCCGGCGGCGGGACTGAAGGACGTGACCGCGACGCTTGCCCCCACGCCGAAGGGCGGGCTCTCGCCGCCGGGACCGCCGCGCACGGAGACACGGAACGCACCGCTCGCCACCCCCGGCGGCACGAGCACACGGAGCGTGGTGGGCGTCGCCGACTGCACGACCACCGGGCGGCCGCCAAAGGTCACCCGGTTGTCCGTGGTGCGCGAGGAGAAGCCGCTTCCCTCGAGGACGACGGCGCTCCCGGGCGGCGCGCTGGGAGGCCGAACCGCCGTGATGGATGGCGCGGCGGCGCCCACAGTCACGCGGAAGCGGGGCCCGGCGAAGACGCCACCCGGGGTCTCGAGAACCAGCGCGCCGCTCTGGGCCCCCGGCGGAACGGAGAGGCGCCAGCGGTTCGGGCTCTGGCGGAGGATCGGGCAGGGCTGCCCCCCGAGCATGAAGCGCGTGCCGTTCGGGATGCGCCGGCCGACCACGTCGAACTCGCTTCCCGGGGGACCCGAGGTGGGCTCGAGGCGTTCGATGACCGGACGCGCCTGCGCGGCGAGAGGCGTCGGGGCGAGCGCGGCAAGTAGCGCCGCGCAGAGGAGAAGGGCTCGCGTCATGGTGCTCCCGGGGGGCGCCGAGGCTCCCCCGTCCCGACCCGGGACGTCAACGCGGGACCTCAGCTCGCGAAGCGACGCCGGCGCCGCGCTCGGCATTCAAAGGCGCCGAGAGCGACCTCCCGGACGGCCGTCTTTTGCTAGGGTCGGGCTCGGCCATGGATCTCGACGTCGACGCGGCATTCACGAGCTACCTGAGGCGCTTTTCCCGGCACTACGGGGCGAAGCTTCCGGGCACCTTCGTGCGCTTCGGGCGCCACATGGTGCAGAAGCTCGACCGGGAGGGCTTCGAAGACCGCATGACCGCCTACCTCGGCTGGCACCGGGAATGCGGCCGCGTGCTCGAGAGCGGAGCGACGATCTCGGACGCGGCGGTGCTCGAGTTCGAGGAGTCCGCGGCCTGGCTGGCGCTCGAGGTCCCGAACCTCCTCGAGCTCTTCGACGGCGAGCTCGGCGACCTGGGCGAGGAGCTCGGGCGCGTGGGAGACGCCAGCGAGTAGCGCGCCCGTGGTCCGGGCCGCACGCCCTCAGTACGCCTTGGGCAGGCCCTCGAGGTCCACCTGGTCGAGGGCGTAGCGAATGAGCGCGCTCCGGCTCATCTTCCGGTGCCCGCTCTCCTTCAGCGACGCCACCTTCGCGTCCAGGCGCGCGAGGTCCTCCTTGTAGAGGGAGATGCAGATGACCTCGTAGTGCGTCGGCCGTTGGGCGCGTCGCTTGCGGCGACGGCGCGGCTTCGGCGCGGCCGCGGGGACGCGGGCTTCCGGTGGGGCCTCCGCCGAAGGCGCGAGGGTCCTGGCGGCGGGCGCATCGGGCTGGGCCTCGGGCTCCGGTTCCAGCCGCGGCTCCACGCGGCGCACACGCGGCGCACCGTAGAAGCCCTCGCGGAGCACCTCTCGCACCTCGTCGCCGTCGAAGAGGGCCTCGAGGGACGCGCCGCTGCGCTCCGGGGCGCTCACGCCACGGCCTCCAGGCGCCCTTCGGCGCGCTGACCGAGGAGCCGGTCGACGAGGCGCTGGTAGTCCTCGGCGCCGTGGCTGTCCGGCGCGAGCTCGAAGATGGTCTTCTTATGCTGCGGCGCTTCGCGGAGCCTCGTGTTGATGCGCACGGGCGTGAAGCAGCGGTCGCCGAAGTGCCCTTCGAGCGCCGCGAGCGCTTCCCGGGCGATGTTGATGCGCGCGTCGTAGAAGGTCGGCAGCACGCCGAGGAGCTCCACCTCGTGGCGCAGCAGCCGGCGCACCTCGCCGATGGTCCGAAGCACCTGCTTCACGCCGACGAGCGAGAGGTAGTCGCAGCCCACGGGGACGAGCACACCGTCCGCGAACACGAGCGCGTTCTGGTTCATGAGCGAGAGCGCCGGCGCGCAGTCGAGGATCACGACGTCGTAGCGGCGGACCGTCTCGCCGAGGCGTTCCCGGAGCACGCGGCCCCGGTTGGGCTGCCCGGCCAGGTAGAGTTCCGCCGCCGCGAGGGACGCATCGCTCGTGATCACGTCGAGGTTCGGCCGGACCGGGACGGCGCAGTCCGTGGCGGCGCGGCCGTTCACGAGCACGTGGTAGAGGGTCCGCTCGCCGCGGATGCCGAGGCTGGCGCCCACGTTGCCTTGGCCGTCGGCGTCCACTAGCAGCACCCGCTGCCCGGTCTCGGCGAGCCCCGCGGCCAGGTTCACGCTGGTCGTGGTCTTGCCCGTGCCGCCCTTGTGGTTGAAGACCGCGATGCGCCGCGCCCGACGCCCGCGCGGCGGCGGGGCCGAGCGCGCGAGGACCTCGGCCCGGTGCGCGAGCGAGCAGAAGTACCGCGGCGCGCCCTGGCTCGCGATGACCTGCCAGGGGTGCGTGACCTCCACGGGCTCATCGCAGGCAGCGCAGCGCGCGTCGCCGCTGCCAAGCACGTGCCGGCGCTGGCAGGGCGTGGAGCAGACGTAGACGAAGCGGCCGCCCTCGTCGCGTACCTGGTAGCGAAAGCGCGGCGTGAACGCGTCGCCGCACACGTCGCAGCGGCTCATGGACCCGCGGGTCCCTTCGGTGGTCATGGTCGCCCCTTTCTCGAAGCCCCGGTCGCCCCCGGGCCTTCATGAAGGACTTCTGCATGAGCTTACGGAAGTGGGTCAAAAAACCCGCAACGCTGCCCAAGCGGCCAACGAGGCAGGAAACCAAAGCCGTGGGTTGGGGCGCCCACGGCAAACACGTCACCCCTGCGAAAGAACCTCGTGCCCGCTGAAGCCGGTCAACCAGGCAGCAAAACTCAGGGCGTGACGATGCGGTGGATGACCACTGGGCCCATGGGGTGGTCGACCACCACCGTGCCCGCTGTGGTCGTGAAGCGGACCGTCTCGCTCTCGCCGCGGTAGGCAAGAGGTACGAGGTTGGCGATGGTGTCCGCCGGCGCGACGACGGAGAGCGTCGCGAGGGAGACGTCCGTTCGCCCCGTGACCGAAAGCAGGAGCGCTTCGTCGAGCGTCTGCCAGGTCCCGGAGTGCGTCCCCCCGCCGTCCGTCACGACGACCACGCCGCCCCGGTCGACGAAGGTGCCGAGGGCGATTTCCAGGTCCATGCCGAGGGTCTGGAGCGCAAGATCCGTCGCCCGGGTCTGTGAGTAGAGCAGGAAGACATCCGCCGCGCCGAGCAGCGCCGGGACGTCCGCCGCCGTCGCCGCCGTCGTTTTGGTCCAGGACCGCCCGCGCTCCGCGGCCACCTGGTCGATGGCCGCGTCCGCACCGCGAATCACGGCGTTCACCGCGTCGCCTTCGTAGGCCAGCACCTCGATGGTGATCCCCGCGGGGATGAAGACGGCGTTGCCCAGGAGCCGGTTCATGCCCGAACGGCTCGTCCGGTAGCTGTGGCCGATGAGCACCACGTGCCCCGGCGTCGCCGCGGTGCAGACGCCCATGGAGCAGAGCCCGCTGGCGCAGCGAATCCCGCAGCCACCGCAATTGTCCGGGTCCTCCTCCGCGTTGACGCATAGGCCACCGCAGAGCGTCGTCGGCTCCACGCAGGCGGGGCGACAGGCGCCAAGGGAGCACACGAGCCCGCCCGTGCACTCGACACCACAGGCGCCGCAGTTGAAGGGGTCGACCTGCGTGTTGGTGCAGTCCGTGCCGCAGCAGGTCTGGCCCACGTCGCAGCCACAGATGAAGGCGTCGGGGCCACCGTCCGGAACAGCACCGTCCGGAACGCCTCCGTCGGGGTCGCCGCCGTCGGGGTCGCCACCATCGGGAACGCCACCATCGGGAACGCCTCCGTCGGGGTCGCCACCGTCGGGCGCGCCGCCGTCGGGGTCGCCGCCGTCCGGGAGCGCGCCGTCGGGCAGCGCGCCGTCGGGCAGCGCACCATCCGGGAGCGCGCCGTCCGGCAGGCCGCCGTCCGGAAGCTCGCCGTCGAGGGGCATGTCGAGCGGCGCTCCGCCGTCGCCCACGCAGACCCCGCCCTGGCACATGCCGGCGAAACCACAGCTCAAGCCGCAGGCCCCGCAGTGGGCGTCGTCCAGGAGGAGGTCCACGCACACGTCGCCGCAGGCCGTGAACCCCTGGGCGCACTCGCCGCCGACGATGGGCGAGGCGCAGCCGGCGCCCGCCACGGAGAGAAGCGCGAACGCGACGTGCAGGCGCCTCATCGAACATCCTCCGGTGTGTCGGCCTGCGCGAGCGGGCCCGGATCGTCTTCGGCGGCGTCCTCGCCCGCCGTGTCACCGCGGCCCTCGCTCAGGGCCGGGCCTTCCGGCCGCTGCGCGTCCGACGCGGTCTCGGGCGTTTCGCCTCCGCCGTCCTCCGCCGGCTGCTCGCCGGGGTCCGTCTCGAAGACCATGTCCGCGTCCTCGCCGGCCGC
>JBCCAW010000780.1:0-2145 GCA_039814655.1 Myxococcota bacterium
CCCGCGCCATCGCCGCCCGCGCCGCGTTGGCCGAGGGGGACGTCGAGCGCGCCTTCGCGTACGCGAGCGAGGCTCTGGACCGGCTCCGGCGGGCCGGGGGCATCGACGAGGACCGGGCGGAGACCTACCTCGCCTTCATCGCCGCCGCGAAGGCGGCCGGCCACCAGGAGCAGGCGGAGCGAGCCCGCACCGAGGCGCGCAGCTGGCTGGAGGCGACGGCCCGGCGCATCGAGGACACCGGGCTGCGCGCGTCCTTCCTGTCGAACATCCCCGCGCACCGCGCGCTCGCGCGGGCCGCCGTCGCGCAGACGGTCTAACGCACCCTTCGGCGCGACGCGGCTGCGTCACGGCGCCGTGCTCAGTCGATGGGCGCGACGGCCCCATCGGGCCGCGGACGGTCGATGGGCGCGACCGCGCCGACGATCTGCTCGGCAAGGTCCGCCGGGAGGTCCGCATCGCTGGCGGCACCCCCGAGCCGTTCGAGCGACGCGCCCCAGGCACCCTCCGCCGACACCGGGCGGGACACGACCGCCGACTCCCGATCACCCACGCGCGCGCCGAGGGCCCCGGCCACGCCCTCCTCGCTCTCGACGGTGTTCGAGCTGTCGATGCAGATGCCGCGCCCCGCGACGCAGGGCATGTCGCCGGCGCCCGTGGGCCCGAGGTCGAGAAGCAGGCCGACGCGCTCGTTGTTGGTAAAGCGCACGCCTTCGAGGAAGAGGTCCGGTGTCGCGACGGCGTGGATGCCGTCGCCCATGGTGATGGCGCCCACGCTCCCCTCCTGGCCAATGGTGGTCCGCGACGCGCTCGTGCGCTGAAGCGTCGTGTCCATGATCTCGACGTTCCGCGCTTCGACGGTGACGATGCCGGCCAGGCGCCCGTCCGTGAGCATCCCGTCGCACACCGTGAAGGCGTCGACCTCCCCCGCCCAGAACGACGGGAACTGCTGGTTCATGGTCATCGGCGCGACGTGCTCGGCGCTCCCGCCGCGCTGGATGACGCCATAGGCCGACACGTCGATGAGCCGGAGGCCGTCAGTCCGCACCGTCGCCGTCGGGAAGTCCTGGTTCTGTACGAACACGGCGGCGAAGGACTGCGTCAGGCGCTCGTAGTGGCGCGTGACCTCGACGTCCTCGAGCGCGAGGCTGGTCCCGGAGACGAAGACGCCGGTCCCCGAGTTTCCCGCCAGGAGCGACGCGGCCACGCGCGTGGTCCCGAGCTCGGCATTGGCGTGGGCGAGGCCGAAGTTGACGAAGCCGCCAACCTCCAGCCCCTCGACCTCGACCGCGTCGACGTCCGCGGCGAGCAACCCCGCGTCCGACGCGACCACCACCTCGCGCCCGCAGGCGTCGCAGTAGCGTTCAAAGGGTCCGCACGAACCAACGCTGCAGCTCACGTCCTCCAGGGGAACCCCCGGCGTGCAGCCGCCGCCGACGGGCTCGGTCGTGCACTCCGACGCGGCGGGAAGCGGGTCGGGAACGGCGGACGCGACGTTCGTGAAGACGGAGTCCAGCGCGCCGGCGGGGTCGTCGGGCAGCGCGCCCTGCAGGGTCGACTGCCGGACGACGAGGCGCCCGATCCCGCTCGCCACGAGCGCCGCCCCCGCCTGCACGGCGATCTCGACGTTTTCGACGTGGACCTCGCCCGTCCCGTCGCCAGTCGCCTGGACCGCACGGGCGGTCCGGCGCGACGTCATGCGGAGGTTCCGGAGGAAAGAGGGCTGCCCGGCCGTGCCCGCCGACACGCGCATCCCGACCCTTCCCGCCATGTCGAGCCCGGAGCTCTCGGGCCCGAAGCCCCGAAGCTCGACCCCGGCCTGAAGCGCAAAGGTGCCGGTGACCGTGCAGCGTCCGAGCTGCACCACGTCGCCCGGCTCGGCGGCCTCGAGCGCGGCGACGAGCTCGTCGGCGTCGCAGATACCGACCTCGGCATCGTCGCTGCCGCAGCCGAGCGCGAGCGCCGCAAGCCAGCAGACTTGAAACCCCTTCCCTCTTGCCATGGTCCCACCGTGCCGAGTTCGCCCGTCCCAGACAGATGATCGCAGCCATAGACTACAAGCCCAGGGACTACTGCTGCCTCTTGACCATTATCAGTGGGCACAACTAAGCGGGTGATGCCCAGTTTTTTTGCTGCCGCTGCGATCGC
>JBCCAW010000324.1:0-6764 GCA_039814655.1 Myxococcota bacterium
CCCCGCGCACCGGGTATTCGTCGGTCCAACCAAAGGCGAGGTCCACGGCGAGGGCCCCGCCCAGGCCCTCGCCGCACACCAGGTAGCCCATGGGCGTCACGTGCGCGGGCACGAGGCCCGCCGTCGTCCGCAGCGGCCGCGCGGACCGCCAGCGCCCCTGGGCGAAGCCCGCACGGGCGTGGCCGCAGGGCGCGTCCGGAGGCACGGCCTCCCAGTCCTTCGCCTCGCGCACCCAGGGGTCCTGCCGGTCCGTCAATCGCACGTAGAGGCGCCCGTCGCCCAGGTTCGTCTCTCCGTGGCGCACGCCCGTGAGCGCGATGTCGAAGTGCGCGCGCGGCACCGCCGTCGTGCCCCGCACCTCGCCGAGGACCGCGTAGCTCCCCGCGAGGCCCGAGCCCTCGAGCTTCTCGAGCTCGCCGAGGGCGAGATGGTCCGCGGTGACCGTGAGCCGCGTCGCGCCTCCCACGGCGATGCGCCCCTCCACGCCCACGCGCCCGGCGCCCTTCCGCAGCTCGAGGTGCGCGAGATCGAGCTCCCCGCCGTCGAGGCCTTGCGTATAGTCCTCCCAGCGAAAGCGTCCGGCCATGCGCCCGCCCGTGAAGCCCACGCCGCTCACGCTGAGCGCCGGCAGCGTCAGGTCCATGCGCGTCACGAAGGTCCCGTTCGGACCGTCCTCCGGGGCCCCGAGCGAGTAGTCGAGGGACATGCTCCCGCGCGCGAGGCCCTGAATGTCCGTGAAGCGCTCGTCCTCGTGAATCTGAAAGGCGTGGTAGGCGTCGGCCAAGGCCACGCGCTGGAGCTCGAGGTCGCCCTGGAGGCGAAAGCGCGTCGCCGTGAAGGCGAGCACGAGCTCCTTCACGCGGTAGCGGCTCTCGTTCTTCGTCGCCTCCACGAGGGGAAAGCGCACGGACTGGTACCCGGGCAAGAGCTCGAAGTCGCTCGCCACGTCGCCGCCGGGCAGCCCGTCGAAGGCGAAACCCGCCAGCCGCGTCCGACCGCTGATGCGCGGCGCGTCGTAGCTACCGACGACCTTCACGTCGAGCTCGCCCCGGCCCGCGAGCTCGATGTCGTCCAGGAGTGGGGAGACGTCCGCCAGGTCGAAGCGCTCGCTCCGCACGAGCACCTCGAAGTTGTCCTCGTAGCTCAGGCGGAGCACGGGAATCTCCACGCGCGAACGGGCGCTCTCGGCCACGAGCCGCTTGAAGAAGAGCGCGCTCTCGTCGAACTCCCAGCGGCCGCGCAGCACCGTCCGGGGCACGGACAGCACCGGGCGACGGGGCCGCACGTGGTGCGCGTCCTGGGTGACCCGAAAGCCCTCCGTGACGAGGTCCACGGGCCCGCCCATGGCCAGGGGCATCAGCGGTCCCGCGAGGCGCGCGCTCCCGGTCATGGGCCAATGCGTCATGATCTCCGGGTCGCTGCCGAGGGCCTCCATGATCGAGGCGAGCGTCGCCTCCTCGAGGCCCAGCTGCAGCTCGAGGGGGAAGCCCTCCGCCAGCCCCACGCGCCCGCGCAGCGTCGCCTGGCCTCCGCCGCTCGGGAGGAACACCTCGCTGCCCTCGAGGATCTCGACGCCCTCGGCGTCGCCGCGCAGCTCCAGGGCCGCGCGCTCGCCGAGCATGAAGCGGCGGAGCAGGCGCACGCGCTCGAGCACCACGCGGCCTTCGCCGGTGGGCACGCCCGCATCCTCGCCGCGAAGGTCGCCTTCGACGCGCAGCGTGCCTTCGAGGGGCGGCAGCTCGACGGGCAGGGGAAGGCGCGCGAGGCGGCCGAGCTCGATGCGCGTGACCGTGTGCCCCTCGTAGCGCAGCGGGCCGTCGCCCTCCTGCGTGAGCGTCGCCTCTTCGAGCGTGGTCGCCACGTAGGGCGTGCGGAACACGAAGCGGTCGGCCTCGACGCTGAACGCGTCCTCGCTCAGCAGGATGCGCGTCGTCGCATGCAGCCGCTGCATGGGCTCGATGCCGTCGGCGTGCGCGAGGGCGCCGCCCACGGCGTCGAGCACCAGGTCGAGCTCGAGGCCCGCCGCGCTAGAGCTGGCCGCGAGGTCCACCTCGAGGCCTTCGAGGCGCGCCGTCCCGAGCGGTTCGGCCTCGACGGTGACGATGCCCCCCTCGATGCGCAGCCGCTCGAAGGGGAGCGCCGGGGGCCCGTCCCCGCTCGCCGCGAGCGTGGGCCCGTTGGCGAGGCCATCCTCGGTGACCACGAGGCGCACCGTGGGCCCGGTGAGCTCGAGGGTCTGGAGGTCGATCTGCCCCACGAGCACCGCGCCGAGGCTCGGCCGGAGCGTGAGCGCATCGGCGGTGATGAAGGGCCCGGCCGTGGGGTGCCGGAGCTCGATGCCCTCGGCCCGGAGCGTCAGCGAGGGCGGCCACGCGCCCCAGCCCACGTCGAGCCCCGCGAGCTCCGTTTCGAGGCCAAGCTCGTCCCGGAGCAAGCCCTCGGCCAGGGTGGCGAGCCGCTCCTCCCCCCAGGGCGTTTGCGACGCCGCCACGGCGAGCGCCGGCGGCAGAAGCAGCAGCGCGAGGCCCACGCGAAGCCGCCGCTGGCTCGTTACGCGCCGGGTCCGCCGGGCTCGCACGTTGCCCACGGCCGCCGGGCTGCCGCCGCCGTCCATGCCTCGACCATAGCGCGCGGGCCGCGCCCGGACCCGTTACCGGCGCCCGGAGCGCTCCCGCCGGCGGTCCGCGTCGCTCATCCGCTCTGGCTGAGCCGGGAGACGCGCGCGTCGTCGTCCTCCGGCGCCTCGCGGTTCTTGGCCGCGTCGTCGACGATCTCGAGGGCCCGCTTGGCCCGCGCGTCGCGCTCGAAGAGGCTCGCTTCGTCGACGACCTGCACCGTGTCGAGGCGGCTCGTGTAGTCGAGCTCGAGGCGTCCCTCGCTGGGCAGCATGAACACGCCATAGAGGCGCGCGATGGCCCGGAGCCGGTCCACGGTCTCCACGGGCACGTGGCACTGCGCGTGCGTGAGCACGTAGAGAATCGGCGAGCGCCGCTCCCGGCGCTGAAGGCGCTGCAGTTCGTTGGCCAGCAAGCCGAAGACCTTGGCGTAGTTTCGCCCGCGCTCGCCCTTGAAGCAGAGCACGTAGGGCACGCTGATGCCGCCGGTGTCGCTACGGCCGGAGCGCGCGTGCTGGACCTCGTAGAGCCGCGAGTCGAAGAAGCGGAAATACACGTCTTCGCCCTGGAGATGGAGCTTCTTGATGAGCGTGAGCGCGAGGCCCCGGGCGAAGACGGCGCGCTGGCCGCGCATGGACGCGCTCGCGTCCACGCAGATGTAGTGGAGGCGCCGGTCCTCTTCGTGCTGCTTTTCTCGCGCGTAGTAGGAGACCTCGTTCTCGACGAAGCGCCGGTCGAAGAGCTCCGCGTCGAAGGCCAGCTCGCTCAGCACGAGCGAATCGATGGTGCCTCTCCGCTCCACGCCGCTGTAGCCGTCGACGGCGAAGCTCTGCTGCCCGCTCGCGCGCTTGGTCTCGAGCACGCTCGGCAGCAGATCGAGGCTGAAGTTGACGATGTCGTTCGCCTCCGGTGACTCGAAGACGTTCAAGAGATCGAGCACGTTCAGCGCGTTCGCCGCGTTGGCTTCGGCGCCGAACATGCCGAGCAGGCGCAGCGTGTCGAGGTCGATTTGCTCCACCGCGGTGATGAGCCGCAGCCGCTCCCGGGCCACGTGCTCGAGAAAGCCCACGTCGTCCTCCCGGTCGCTCGCGCGGAAGAGCTCCGGGAGCCGCGGCTCGAGGTCCCGATACACCTCCGGGTCCAGCGGGAGCAGCGCCGGCGCTGGGCCCCGGCGCTGGGGCCCGCGGAAGCGCTCCCAGAGCGGACCGAGCACGCGCAGCAGGAGCACGCTGATGAGGTCGTCGCCGAGGCGCCACTGCCGCGCCTTCTCGAGCACCTCGCTCTGGCCGACCTCGAGCAGCGTCTCGGCGTAGGCCGTGAGCGCCTCGGCTGTGCCCGCCCCGAGCTGGAGCTTGGCCAGGCTCGGCCGGGGCCCGACGGGCACCGATCCCGGGTCCACGAGCGCCAGCATGCCCAAGTCGTGCACGGCCCAAAAGGGCACGTCGAGGCCCACGCGCACGAGGCCGTTGCGCCATTGCGCGGCGCGGAGGCCGAGCATGGGGTTGTCCACGCGCACCACGCTGAGCGCGAGCGAACCGAGCTCCCGCGCGGCGGCGTCCCGGGCCTGCGGCGCGCCGGCCATCGCCTATTGCGCGAACTTCCCGGACTGGAAGACGTGCCCGAGGAGCTGCTCGACGCGCGCCATGGCCTCCCGCGCGGGCTGCGTGTTGATGGCCTGAAGCGCGGCCTTGATCTCGTTGAGCGCCTTCAGATGGCTGAAGAGCTGGATGTCGCTCATGGGCCGGTCGCTCGTCAGGAGATCGCGGATGCGATTGATCTCCTCGATGAGCGCGTCGAGGCCCACGTCCGCCGCGCCGAAGCGCCGGGCCTCGGGATGCTCGCGGTACCAGGCCTCGAGCACGGGACCGACGATGCCCTCGAGGATCTCGGCCTGGTCGAGGTTGTTCCAGACGTGGCGGAGGATGAAGAAGTCGCTCGGGTCTGCCTGCGGGCGCCCGTCCAGGAGCGCGCTCGCGGCGAAGAGCTTGAGCATCTTGATGGCGCGCCGGTCCGAGAGGCTCACGCCTTCGGAGCGGATCTGAAACACGAGGCCCTTGTAGGCCGCGAGGAAATCCTCGCCGAAGCTCATGCGCGGGCCGAAGTTCGCGTGCACCCCGTGCAGCTCGGCGCTGGTGAGCAGGGGCTTCACCGCGTCGTAGCCGCCGCTAATCTTCGAGACCTCGTGGTCGATGCCCTTCAGGAGCAGCTCGTGGAAGTGGTAGCTGTCGAGGTTGTTGCTCTGGACGCGGAGCAGGAAGCGGTCGAAGACCGCCATCAGATCCTCGTCGTTCGGGACCTCGTTCGACGCGCCAAAGGCGCTGATGAGCGGGACCTTCACCACGCGCCCGCCCACCGTGTACACGCGCTCGTTGAGCACGCTGAGGAGCGAGTTGAGGATGGCCGAGTTGGCCTTGAAGACCTCGTCGAGGAAGACGATCTCCGCCTCGGGCAGCATGCCCTCGGTGCGGCGCCGGTAGTCGCCCTCGCGGAAGGCCTGGATGTCGATGGGGCCGAAGATCTCGTTCGGCTCCGTGAAGCGCGTCAGCAGGTATTCGAAATAGCGCGCCTCGACGAGCTTGCTGAAGAGGCGCACGAGCGCCGACTTGGCCGTGCCCGGCGGGCCGATGAGCACCATGTGCTCGCCGGCGAGGGCGGCCACCAGCATCAGGCGCACGACCTCCGATTTCCCGAGGAAGGTGCGCTCGAGCTCGCGGGCGATCTGCTGGAGCTTCTGCGGGATCGCGGCGTCGGTCATGAGCCGCGGGCACGCTAGCACGGCCGAAGCGGCCGACGTGCGCCCCGCCCTTCGGGAAATACGAGCATCTTCATCGGCCAGACCTAGACAGCGTGGTCAACCGACCGCAGGGTGAGGCTCGGCGTATGCCCCGGCGAATTTTACTTATCGAGGACTCGGAGCCCGACCGCGAGCTGCTGCGCGTGGCGCTCGCGCGTCTCGACGACCCACCGGGGCTGGAAGAGGCGGCAACCGGTGAGGCGGGCCTCGCGTCGCTCCAGGAGAGCCTCGATGGCGCCAACCTCCCGGCACTCGTGCTCCTCGATATCAACCTTCCTGGCGTCGACGGGCACGAGGTGCTGGCGCGCATTCGCACGCGCGCCGGGATTGCTGGCGTCCCCGTGGTCATGCTCAGCACCTCGAGCGACCCCACGGAGGTCCGCCGGTGCTACGAGGCCGGCGCGAATGCGTACCTTGTGAAGCCCGCGTCCGTGAAGCGGCAGACGCAGATGCTCGCGGACCTTCGGAGCTTCTTCTTCGTCCAGGCGGCGCTCCCTTACGACGCCTGAAGCGTCGGCGCGCCCGCGTCGCTCTCATCCGCGCGCTCGAGGAGCGAGCGGGCGAAGGCGACCGCGTCGTCCCCGGCCAGCGTCGCGAGGCGCTCGGCGCGCCTCTCCACGGCGGCCCGGTCGACGGTCGTGAGATCCACGAGCGTGCTCAGCGGGCCCTCGTAGGTCACGAGGGCCGGCAGCACGGCGCTGAAGAGCTCCTCGTCGCCCACGGCCGGTTCGTCCTTCGGCGTGTGGCCCGCGCGCTCGTCGAGCACCTCGAGCACGAGGAGCTCGGCGATGAAGGAGAGCGCCGCCCGGAGGTAGGCCGGCGGCGGCCCCAGCGCCGAGAGCTTCCGAAGCGCGTGGCCGAAGGGCTGCGCCACGCGGCCCGTGCCCTCGAGCACCAGCGCCTGGGCGAGGCCGTAGCGAAGCGAGGGGTCGCTCAGGACCGCGAGCGCCGCCTGCCCGAAGACCAGGTCCGGGGCGAGCTCCGGGTGGAGGAGCTCCGTGAGCGGGCTTCGCGTGAGCAGTGTTCGAAGCCGCGGGCCCAGCCGGAGCGCTTCGGCTTCGTCCGAGCTCACGAGCAGCCCCGGCAGCGGTGAGCGCGTCCGGTCCTCGCGAACGAAGCGGAGCTTGGGCGCGGCCACGACGTTGCCCGGAGGCGGCCGGCCGTAGAAGCGGTAGGTCGCCGCCCAGCTCTTCACCACCGTGTCTTCGCGCACCACTGCGAGGAGCCGAGCAACGAAGGCGTGGCGCGCGAGGGCTTCGCCGCGCGTGCGCGGCGGATGGACCTCGTCGAGGAGCGCGTCCGCGTAGCCGAGGATCTTGGGGCGGGCGCCGCGGGCGAAGGCGCGGTCGAGGCGC
>JBCCAW010000763.1:0-2295 GCA_039814655.1 Myxococcota bacterium
CCGGGCCGCGGGACCGGCACGGCTTGACCGTCGCGCCCGGCGAGCTGCTGCTGCACGCCGTCGACGTCCTCGAGCATGCGCCGGAGCACCTCCTCCAGCTCGTCGGCGCTGAGGCTCTCCGCCGCGCCGGGCTCCCGCGCCTCGCGAGCGCGCTGGTTCTCCGCCTCTCCCAGGCCGCGGAGCCGCTCAGCGAGCCGCGCACGCTCCTCCGGGCCGAGCCGGGACCAGGCCTGTCGCATCGCGTCCACGAGCTCGGGCGCCAGCGCGGCGCCCGCTCCCGCCCCGCGGTCGAGGCGCTCGAGGCGCCGGCCGAGCGGTCCCTCGAGCAGCTCTGGCATCGCCTCGGCCAGCTCCCGCGCGAGCG
Source organism: Myxococcota bacterium (assembly GCA_039814655.1). Lineage (GTDB taxonomy): Bacteria > Myxococcota_A > Polyangia > Polyangiales > Houyiibacteriaceae > CALCTH01. Next base: position 365 of record JBCCAW010000763.1, read on the forward strand.
CCGCGGCCTCGGCGCGGTCGCCTCGGAGCCGGCGCCGGCGGAGCAGGGACCGGGAGAGGCCCTCATCGCCCTCGCGGGCGGCCGCTCGGGCCGCGTCGTCGAGGGCCTGCTGGGCCCGCTCCCGGTCCGCGGCCTCCCGGCGCGCGGCGGCGCGCTCGATGCCGCGATCGAAGGCGCCCTGGTCCCGAAGCGCCAGCGCGCGCGCGAGCTCCGCCTCTCGGTCGGCCAGCGCGTCGATGGCGGCGTCGCGCGCCCGCTGCTGGGTACCGGACTCGGGCCGGCGCGCCGCGGCCACGCCCTCGCGCACGCGCTCCAGCGCGTCGAGGGCCTCCCGACGTTCGAGGCCACGGCTCAGCGCCTCGCGAAGCTCCTGGGCCTCGGCGGCCACGGCCTCGAGGCGAGCCCGCTCCTCGTCGGAGCGCGCGATCTCCGGGAGGTCTTCGATGCGTTCGAGAGCCGGGACCTCCTGGAGCGCGACGAGGTCCGGGACCGGCTCGGCCAGCGGCGACGGCGCCGGGAGCGCGAAGGCGCCGGCGAGGAGAGCGGCGCCGAGGGGAAGACCCCACACGGCCCGCGACCAGAGCCGGGGCCGGACGGCCTTGGGCTCGGCGCCTTCGAGCGCGGCCCGAGCCGCGCCGCGAACCTCCGCGTCGAAGCGACCCGGCGGCCGCCCCGGGAGCCCGAGCTCCCAGGCGCTCACGATGGCCGCGTCCGCGCCGAGCCGCTGGTCCACGAAGAGCACCAGGTCCGCCGGCGAGGGTCGGCGTGCGCGCGCCATCAGCGCACCGGCGAAGGGCAGCAGCCCGGCGACCAGCGCGAAGGGCCAGCGGGGCGCCGAGGGCACGAGCGCGCCGAGGAGGAGCGCCGCGGCGCCGACCAGGGGCACGACCGTCGCCGTGAGCAGGAGCGCGCCGCGCCAGGTCAGCGCGCGACGGACGGTACGAAGGAGTCTCGGCAATCGGTCCATGAACGGGCCGCCCTCCGAATGAACGGCGGAAGCGGACCATACCTTCCCTGGGTCCCGGGACCGGAGGCTCACCGCCAGGCGCTCCCTCCCCGGACCCGCGCCGCCGGGCGCTCGGTCAACGCGCCGACGCAGGGGCCTGCTGCGGCACGCGCGAAGGGTCCGCGCTCGCCGGCTGCGCGTGGTCCGTGGGTTGCCAGGTTCTCAGCGGCGGCGCCTTCTGCTCACAGCCCAGGAGAGCGAGCAGAAGGAGGCAGGCGGCCGAAGGCAGGCAGGGGCGCATGGCCGTGGCCTAGGTGGGCGGCCCGCGGCCAGCAAGCGCTTTGCGTGGTTCGCGGCGCGGCGCGGCGCGCCCGCTCGACACGGGGTCGTCACCACGCTCACGCCGAGGGCGCCTTGTCTCCGCCGAGTGCAGCTGACAGTCTTTGCGTATCCGGGAGGTGTTGGCCTTCCTCCATCCCACGCGGCGAGCTCACGGTGAGGAAGCCGCGGTTTCACCGTCCATTCGACTAACCACTCGAACCCCGCCGCGTGTGCGGCACAAGCGAGAGGGGCGTGCGCCCGGGGGATGGGACGCACGCCGGTGAGCGCGCCGATGACCGATGGCTCCGCGTCGCCAATGCTGGCCCCAGGCCTGCGGCGCGAACCCGGCGCAAGAACGAACGAGCGTCCGTGTCCAGCAAGATCTTCGTCGGTAACCTCAACTACTCGACCACCGAAGCTTCCCTCCGGGAGTTCTTCAGCGCCGCCGGCCAGGTGGTCGACCTCCACCTCCCCACCGACCGCGAGACCGGGCGCCGAGGGGCTTCGCCTTCGTGACCTTCGCCGACGACGTCGACGTGGACGCGATCATCGGGAAGTACCAGGGCGAGCGCCTCGACGGGCGCCCGCTCCGTCTCGATAAGGCGACGGAACGTCGTCCGCGACGCGACGGCCCGGGCGGCGGGCCACCTCGCGGTCGAGGCGC
>JBCCAW010000406.1:0-5499 GCA_039814655.1 Myxococcota bacterium
CTCGGCGGCGTGGCCGACGCGATCCGCGCTTCGGCCATCGAGGTGCCCGGCGGCGGCGTGAAGACCCGCGGCGGCGAGGTGCTCCTGCGCACGGACGAGCGCCGGGACTACGGCATCGAGTTCGAGGACGTCGTGCTTCGGAGCACGACGGGCGGCGGCGACCTCACGCTCGGCGACGTCGCCGACGTGCGCGATGGCTTCCGGGAGACGGATCGCGAGTCCTACTTCTTCGGCAAACGAGCCGTGCGCCTGAACGTCTTCCGCGTGGGGGACCAGACGCCGATCAGCGTGTCCGCGGCGGTGAACGAATGGCTCGAATCGAACCAGGGCTCCTTCCCGCCCGGTATCGAAACGGCCATCTGGAACGACCAGAGCGAGAGCTACTCGGACCGCGTGGACCTGCTCCGGCGAAACGGCATCCTCGGCCTGGCGCTCGTCTTCCTGGTGCTCGGCATGTTCCTCGAGCCGCGCTTGGCCTTCTGGGTGACGCTGGGCATCCCCATCAGCTTCGCCGGCAGCCTGCTCCTGCTCCCGGGCTGGGATCTCAGCATCAACATGATCTCGCTCTTCGCGTTCATCGTGACGCTCGGGATCGTGGTGGACGACGCCATCGTCGTCGGCGAGGCCATCTACGAACGGCGCTCGAAGGGCATGGGGCTCCTGCGCGCGGCGATCACCGGCGTGCAGGAGGTGGCCCAGCCGGTGATCTTCAGCGTGCTCACGACCTGCGTCGCCTTCGCGCCCATGCTCTTCGTGCCCGGCGTGAGCGGGAAGTTCTTCCGGAACATCCCCGTGGTCGTGATCAGCGTGCTGCTCCTGAGCCTCGTCGAGTCACTGCTCGTCCTTCCGGCGCACCTGAGCCACCGCATGCCCTGGTTCCTTCGGCTGCTTCTCGCGCCGCTGCTCCTGCCGCTGCAGCTCGTGTACCGGCTCCGCGCGGACGCGGGACTCGCCTGGTTCGTGGAGAACGTCTACCGGCCCGTGCTGCGCCAGGCCTTGCGTTTCCGCTACGTGACCATCTCCATCGCTCTGGCCATGCTCGTCGCGAGCTTCGGTCTGGTGGCCGGCGGCCGCATCCAGTTCAGCTTTCTCCCGAAGGTCGAGGGCGACGTCATCACCGCGGCGCTCCGCATGCCCGTCGGCACCTCCGTGGAGGAGACGCGGGCGCTGCAGGAGCGCATGGTGTCGGCGGCCTACGCGACCATCGAGGAGAACGGCGGCGAAGACGTACTCCGGGGCATGCTCTCGGACGTCGGCGACGCCACGGGCTTCGGTGGTGGACCGAGGCAGGCCTCGGGCGCCACGGGCTCGCACCTAGCGACGGTCATGCTCTACCTCGTGCCGGCGGGCGAGCGCGAGGTCCGCACGGTGGAGCTCGTGGAAGAGTGGCGAGAGGCCATCGGCGAGATCGCCGGCGCCGAGACGCTGACCTTCCGCTACAGCGTGGGTGCGGATGCCGGTTCGCCGGTCGCGCTGCAGCTCAGCCACCCGGACAACGACGTGCTCGAGGACGCGGCCATCCGGCTGGCGGATGAGCTCCAGGCCTACGCGGGGCTGCGGGACATCGACAGCGGCGTCAGCCCTGGCAAGGAGCAGCTCAACCTAAAGCTCACGGACGAAGGCCGGGCGCGCGGGCTCACGGTGGCCGCGCTCGCGCGGCAGGTTCGCGACGCCTACTTCGGGTCCGAAGCGCTCCGCCAGCAGCGCGGCCGGGAGGAGCTCCGCGTCTACGTACGCCGGCCGCTCGACGAGCGCGAGAGCCTGGAAGACGTCGAGCGGCTCATCGTACGGACGCCGGACGGGGGAGAGATTCCCCTCGGCCAGGCCGCGAACGTGAGCCGCGGCCGGGCCTACACGGAGCTGAAGCGCCTGGACGGCCGGCGCACCATCAGCGTCACCGCCGACATCGTGAAGGGCGTCGGGAACGCCAACGAGATCAACGGGAAGATCCTCGAAAACGAGCTTCCCCGGCTGCTCGCCGACGTGCCGGGGCTGACCTACTCGCTCGGCGGCGAGCAGCAGGAGCAGGGCAACAGCCTCGGCGCCCTCGCCGCGGGCTTCGGCTTCGCGCTCTTCGGCATCTATGGCCTGCTGGCCGTCGCCTTCCGCCGCTACCTCCAGCCGCTCATCGTGATGACGGCCATCCCCTTCGGCATCGTGGGCGCGCTCGTCGGCCACTACGTGATGGGCTTCGAGCTCTCCATCATCAGCATGATGGGCATCGTGGCGCTCAGCGGCGTGGTCGTGAACGACTCGCTCGTGCTCATCGTGGCCACGAACGCCTTCCGAGCGGCGGGCAAGAGCGCCGCGGAGGCCATCGAGCTGGGCGGTGTGCGCCGCTTTAGGCCGATTCTCCTCACCTCGCTCACGACCTTCTTCGGCCTGGCGCCGATGATCCTCGAGACGAGCGTCCAGGCGCGTTTCCTCATCCCCATGGCCGTGAGCCTCGGCTTCGGCGTGCTCTTCGCCACGCTCATCCTGCTCCTGCTCGTGCCCTCGTCCTACCTGGTGCTCGAGGACCTCACGCGAGGCCTCGGTGCGCTCGTGAAACCCATGGCCGAGGCCATCGACGACACGGACGACGGGGACCGCGCGCCGGCCCCCACGGAGGAAGGCGAGCCGGGCGGCGAGAGCCCGCGGCCGGTCATTGCGGCGCGGTCGCCGGAGCCGCTGCTGGAGGAGTAGGCGCGCCCGGCGCCGCGGCGGCGAGCTCTTCGTGAAAGGCGTCCTTCAGCGTGCCCATGATCCAGTGCGGCACGTCCTCGAACTCGCGGTAGCGCGCGTCGGCCCCGAGCTCGCGAAGCCGGGCGATGCTTCGCCGCTCCGCGGCGGGCGAGATGACCGGGTCACGCCCGCCGTGGAGCGCGACGAAGGGCGGCATGCCCGCGGGTAAAGAGGCGGGCACGAAGCGGTCGAAGAGAACGCCGCCAACGCTCACGGCCCGGCTAAACACGCGCGGGTGCTCGAGAGCGATGAGGTAAACGAGCATGGCGCCCTGCGAGAAACCCGTCAGCGACGGCCGGCCGCGCGTCGGATAGCGCGCCATGGCCTGCTCCGTCGTGGCGATGATGCGCGCCGCGAGCCCGCGCATCTCCGCGGCGACCTCGGCGCCGCTCTTGCCCCGAAAGGACCACCAGGCGCGCCCGTTGCCCTCGTCGACGGGCGCCTGGACGCTCAGGATCCGCGCCGGCTCCGGGTAGCCTTCGAAGAAGCGCAGAAAGCGCACCTCGTCGCTCCCGCGCCCGTGCAGCGCCACCACGAGCGGGAGCTCCGCGCCCTCCGGCGCTCCCGCGGTGCGCAGCTCGAGGGCGGGCAAGGGCGCCGCGGCGGGCTCCGGTGCCTCCGGGGCGGACTCGGGAGCGGAAGCCGAGGGCGGCGCCGCGGGGGGAGAGCTGGGACTGCAGGCGATCGCGACGCAGGACGCCGCGACGAGGAGGGAACCGCGGGGGGCCATGGGAGCGTGTGTGGGGTCCCGGTCCGCCGCGCGGTAGCCCCGGAGCGCACGCCGTCGGGTCAGGGCGCCGCGGCGGGACAGCCCTCGCCGCCGCCACGCACCACGAGGTCGATGGTCCGCCGCTGGAGCGCCACGGCACCGTCGCCCCGGAGCGTGGCGACGAGGCGGAAGCGCTGGGCCTGGGGCCGGGGAGCGACGGCGCCGAGGTCGAAGCGGAGCGTGAAGCCGATGCGCGTGCCCGGGAGCACGTTCGCGTAGCCGCCCTCGGTGACCTGGGCCCCGCTCGGTGGGCGCGGCGGGTCGAGCTCCACGGCCCGGACGAGGGCCAGGGCGTCGCCGTCGTCCCCGCCCACATCTTCGAGCAGGAGATCGACGTCGACGGGGCTCTCCTCGACGAGTCGACCGACGACCTCGGCAGCGGCCTCGTCGAGGCGCTCTCCGGCTCGCCCGATGTCCACGACGAGGGGCGCGCCGTCCTCGCCGACGGCGCCGGAGTCCCGGGCAACGCGCTCGAGCTGGCCCCGAAACCCTGAGTCCGTGCCACTGAAGAGGCCGAGGACGCGCGCCCCGCGGCGCCGAAGCGCGTCGCGCGCGTCCTCGTAGCTGGAGGCGAGGCCGCGGACCTCCGGGGCCGTATACGGGGCGACGCCGTCCGGGCCGTTGTGCGAGCCCGCGTCGGTGATCACCAGGACCACGGGCGTCGCGTCGGGGCGGAAGCACCCGCCGCCCACGGTCCCCGGTGGGCACACGACCGGGGCGATGAAGGCGCCCGCTCCGGTGCCGGACGCGAGCTGAAAGAGCGCCTCGACCTGGCTCTCGGCCTCGTCGTTGCCGCCGGATGCGGCGAGCTCCGCGACGGCGGCCTCGACCACGTCGAGGTCCTCCGTCGGGCGCTGGAGCAACACGAAGGGCGCGTCGCTCGGGCTGCCATGGGGGCGCACGGGGAAGTCCGCGAAGCTCGCGACACCGATGCGCGTGCCCGGGATGGTCGCGAAGAGCGCGGGCGCAAGGCGCGTGCGGAGCCCCTCGCGAATGGCGGCCACCTCCCCGCCCATGCTCCCGGTCACGTCGACGAGAAAGAGGATGTCGGCGGTGGCGATGCGCAGCGTGTAGGGGAGCGAGAGCACCACGAGCGGGTTGTCGGCGGTAAGCTCGAGGCATTCGTCCGGTGCCTCGCCGGGCGTGTCGAGGGAGGGCGCATCGAGCCCCGTCCGCGCGGTGCACGCGGTCAGAGCGGCGCACGCGGTGAACGCCAGCGCCAGCGCGATGCGTCGTCCCTGGCTACCCACGGAGCAAGCCTACCCGGGACCTCGTAGGGCGTCATGGGGCCGCGCCGCTCTGGGCGGAGCCCACCGCGAGCCGACCGCGAGCCGCGCGGGCCGGGGATTTTTCTCGGGCGGCTTTGACACCCCGAAGGCACCGCGCTAGACCCACGCTCCGCTGCGAGGCCGAGGGCCCTGCATTGGACCGCTGGAGCGGTAGTTAAGTTGGTTATAACGCCGGCCTGTCACGCCGGAGGCCGCGGGTTCGAGTCCCGTCCGCTCCGCCCGAAAAAGGGCCGCCCATCCCGGGCGGCCCTTTTTCTTTTCGCCCGCGTTGCACGCGCGGCCGGCGGGGCGCGAGGTCACACGTCGCGGATGCTTCGCCGGGCCGCGTCGATGGCCACGAGGCCCGCGCGCGCTTTGGCCACGGTCTCTTCAAACTCCTTGGACGGGTCCGAGGCCTCCACGAGGCCCGCGCCGGCCTGGAGCGTGAGCTCCCCGTCTCGCGCGACTACGGTGCGGATGGCGATGGCCAGGTCCGCGTTTCCGTCGAAGCCGAGGTAGCCGACGGCGCCGCCGTAGAGGCCCCGGGGCACGGGCTCGAGGGCGTCGATGAGCTGCATCGCACGGACCTTGGGGGCGCCGCTGAGCGTCCCCGCGGGAAAGACCGCGCGGAGCACCCCGAGCGCGTCCTGGCCCGGGGCGAGCGTGCCCCGGACCCCCGAGGTCATGTGCATCACGTGGCTGTAGCGTTCGACGACCATCGCGTCCGTGAGGCGCACC